>JALVVK010000001.1 GCA_027023445.1 Deltaproteobacteria bacterium
TCGTCCCTCAGATGCCTTTGAAGCACAGGGTCATCTATCATCAGAAGCGCCCTGGCATGGCCGGAAGTAAGCCGCTCCTCGGTTATATCTTCCTTGGCGTATGCGGGAAGCTTTAAGAGCCTGAGGCAATTGGCAACCGTGGACCGGTCCCTTCCGACCCTTTCAGCCACCTCTGCCTGGGACAGGCCGAATTCCTGGATCAACCGCTCGTAGGCCATTGCCTCTTCCAGCGGATTCAGATCCTGGCGCTGGATATTCTCGATCAGCGCCAGCTCCAGAACCTCTGCCGGACTGACATCCTTGATGATTACCGGCACCGCCTTCAGCCCGGCAAGCTGGGCCGCCCGCCAGCGCCGCTCACCTGCTATAAGCTCATAGCCATCGTCGGTCTCCCTGACCACAAGGGGCTGCAGAATCCCCTTTTCCTTTACGGAACCGGCAAGTTCATCCAGGGCTTCCCGGCGCATTGACTTCCTGGGCTGATAGGGGTTAGGGGTTATTTTTTCTATGGGACAAAGAAAAAACCCCGGACTGCCGGCATCATAAATATCCTTGTCCGAGAGCAGTGCGCTCAGACCCTTTCCAAGCCCTCCCAAAACCTTGCTCATATCTTTCTCTGCCTCGTCAAAAATTCCCTGGCAAGGGACAGATAGCTCTCAGCCCCCCTGGACCTCGGATCATAGGAGAATATAGGCTTGCCGTGGCTCGGGCTTTCACTGAGCCTGACGTTTCTCGGGATAGTGCTCCTGTAGACCAGGTCCCTGAAGTGCGTGCGCACCTCCCTTGCCACCTGATAGGCCAGCCGTATCCTGTGATCGTACATGGTTAATAACAGGCCTTCAATATGAAGCCTGGGATTGAAATTATGTTTAACCAGGCGAATGGTCTGAACCAGTTGGCTCAGGCCCTCAAGGGCATAATACTCGCACTGAAGCGGAATAATTACGGAATGGGAGGCGGCAAGGGCGTTTATGGTCACCAGTCCAAGCGATGGCGGGCAGTCTATGATTACATAGTCAAAGCCTGTTACCCTGGAAAGGAGTTTTTTCAGAACCTTTTCCCTTCCCTGCATGCTGGAAAGGTCCACCTCGATTCCAACAAGATCGGTATTTGCAGGGACCAGAAACAGGTTCTGGAAATCAGTGGACCGGACAACCTCCTCCAGGGGAACTATGCCGGACAGGGCATGATACAGATGCTTTTTAAGGTTTTGGGGAGCCGCGCCCAAGCCGCTTGACGCATTGCCCTGGGCATCGCAGTCAACAAGCAGCACGCGTTTTTGCAGGAGTCCCAGGCCCGCGGACAGATTCACCGCGGTGGTTGTTTTGCCCACCCCGCCTTTCTGATTAGCGATACATATGATCTTGGCCATACGCCCCCGGAAAATGCGTAAACGTTACAGGAAATAAACACATAATAAATACATCATTATTGACCACATTGCACCTCAAACAGGCACTTCACTTTTTTGTTTCCGGCCATACCCGTGAGCTATGAGCCAGGAACCATGAGCCAGGTGAGGACAATACCATATTTCAATATCTTGAATTTATAAAAAATGCGTTTACCATGATTCAGCCCGGATTATGCAGCTCGCAAGTTTGCCGAAGATGCAAGGCGAAGGGCACGCAGACGTACTTGTGTACTTCAAGTGCCCGACAACGCAGCAGATTCGGTAAATTTGCGAGCCCCTTGTGGCTTCAAGTGCCTGAGATGTAACACTGGAGGAAACCGCACCTTTTAGGTGAACAAAATGTATGGCTGAATTGCGGCTAAGTCTTGAATTATTCGACCAAAATCATTTTCTCAGGCATTTGAAGTGCATAATCCGGGTTTCAGCACTTACCACGAAAAACGGAGCGCTCGGAATGACATCGGGAAAGACAAAGATATTGAAGGCCTCGGAGATTGAAACAATGACAGCAGAGCTGGTGGTCAGGGCGAACGGAACCCTGCCTCCGGATGCTGAACAGGCCCTTTTAAACGCCAGGGCCAATGAACAAAGCCAGGCGGGCCGTATGGTCCTTGATATCCTGCTCCAGAACGTGCTCTGTGCCAGACGGACAGGCCTTCCTCTCTGCCAGGATACGGGCATAGACGTTTTACTGGTTGAAATCGGTCAGGATCTGCGTATACAGGGCGATCTTGCCAGTGCTGTTAATGACGGCCTGGCCAAGGGGACCAGGGCAGGTCTTTTGAGGACATCCGTGTGTGATCCGCTTACAAGAAAAAATACCGGGAATAACACCCCTGGGGTTGTCCATATCGAAATGGTTCAGGGAGATGCCCTGAAAATAACCGTCATGCCCAAGGGGTGCGGAAGCGAAAACATGTCCGGCATTGTCATGCTTCCACCATCAGCAGGGGAAAACGGCGTAATCGACGCGGTAGCGGACACGGTCCGCAGGGCCGGGCCGAATCCATGCCCGCCCGGCTTTATCGGCATCGGGATTGGAGGCACCATGGAAAAGGCCGCCTTGCTGGCCAAAAAGGCGCTTTCAAGACCGCTGGGCTCAAGATCAAAACGCCGGGACATACGCATGCTTGAGGACGCCATTCTTGACAGACTGAACAACCTGGGTATAGGCCCGGTGGGTCTTGGGGGAAACATAACGGCACTGGATGTGGCGGTTGAAACCTACCCCTGCCATATAGCCAGTCTGCCCGTGGCCATCAATATACAGTGCCACGCGGTAAGGCATGCGTCTGCCAGATGGTCCGGGGGCACATGGCAGGTGGAAAATGCCGGCAACATTACGCACCCCATAACGGATAAAACCATAGGAGAACCCCGGTGGCCGCGTGTCAGGAGGATCCAGCTTCCACTGACCAGGGAAACGGCATCTGAGCTGAGGGCAGGTGAATGGGTGTTTTTAAACGGACCTGTCTATACCGGAAGAGACCAGACCCACAGGTGCATGAAAGAACTTATGGAACAGGGCCGGCCACTGCCAGTGGATTTCTCAGGCCAGCTCATATACTACGTGGGGCCTTCTCCTGCGCCTGAGGGAAGAGCGGCGGGCGCGGCCGGACCCACAACCAGCTACCGCATGGACGCCTACACCCCCATGATGCTGGAACAGGGGGTTCTGGCAACAATGGGGAAGGGGAAACGCTCGCAGGGAGTAATAGACTCGCTCAAGGAGCACGGAGCAGTCTATCTTGCGACCATCGGCGGCGCCGGGGCATACCTTTCAGACCGGATAACAAGCTGTGAACCGGCGGCCTTTGAGGACCTCGGCCCGGAGGCGCTTTTCCGCATGGTGCTGAAAGATTTCCCGGCCGTTGTTATCAATGATGCTCTGGGCAACGATTATTACAGACAATGTTGCCCACATCGGTCTTGAAACATCTTTTTTCTTCCGTGGATCTTAGAACGTCTTCTTCCGGCATGGGAGCGTGTCCATTCCTGGAAGGGAAAATCGGGCATCAAAAAATGCATTTTCGGATAAAATTACCTTGTAGCTCCAGGCAGACGCCTTGGGGCGGGGCGGGCGAGTGGTTTTTTGTTGACAGTGTTATCTTGTAGAGATATTTTGGTCATAAGATCAAAATTTTTCTTGATGAATCTTATATATGGATTAACCGGTCAGGTTGCCCCACGTACAAGGAGGTTTGGAGATGAAAATTTTAAATTTTTACGCTTCGGTAGGCGGTAACACCGAACGTGTTGCCCAGAGGATAGGGCCTGTTGCTGCGGACCTTGGACACGAGGTGGAGACCATCGCCTTTAAACAGGGAACAGAGGTGGATTTTCTGGCATATGATTTTGTTTTCATAGGGTCTGGCGTCTATGGAGGTCTTCCCCAGGGGGATCTTCTGGCATATCTGAGAAGCTGCATGAAAAGTTATAAAAAGGCCGGGCACATCAAACCTGGCTGTCCCCGTATCTCAAAGACAGTAGTTACCTATTGCACCTATTCAGGCAATTATACGGGGGATGCCGAGGCAATTACCACCAACCGGGTCCTTTACACCCTTTTTGACCGTCTGGGCTTTTATCAGGCGGCAAGTTGGCAGGTAATTGGGGCGTATCTGCCTGAAAACATGCAGCAGATGAATGTTAACGGCCGTCTGGGTGATATCAGGAACCGGCCCAACGAAAACGATCTCAAGGAAATAGAGGAAAAGGTTAAAGGCATACTCAAACCTCATGAGTAAAGGGAGAGCCGGTTCCGGCCGGTTTATGCTCCTGTAAACTTCCTTAGCGCCCCGGCAGTGGGGGTGTTTTCCGTGATCAATCTGCCGATTGGCCCCTGGAACAACACACGCCCTCCTGCTTCCCCGCCGCCGGGGCCAAGGTCCACGATCCAGTCCGCTTCCTTTATCACATCCAGGTTGTGTTCTATGATGAGCACCGTGTCTCCCCGGTCCACCAGGGCGTGGATCAGGCGCATCAGGCGTGCCACGTCCATCATGTGAAGGCCTGTGGATGGTTCATCCAGTATGTACAGGGTGCTGCCCCAGCCCGCCTTTACGAACTCAGACGCAAGTTTTATGCGCTGGGCCTCCCCGCCTGAAAGGCTGGGGCTTGCCTGGCCAAGGGTAAGATAACCGAGCCCGAGGTCGCAAAGCACCCCAAGGCCCCTGGCAAGAGACGGAACCGCTCCGAAGAAGTCCATGGCCTCCGCAATGGTCATTTCAAGGACCTGGGCGATGTTCTTCCCCTTGTAGCGCACGGACAGGGTTTCCGGGTTGTAACGTCTTCCCTCGCAGACCTCGCAGGTCACATAGACTTCCGGCAAAAATCGCATCTCCACCTTCAGTCTTCCGCGGCCCTTGCAGGCCTCACACCTGCCGCCCCCGGTATTGAAGGAAAATCTGCCCGCCCTCCAGCCCCGGGCCCTTGATTCCGGAAGGCCCGCGAACAACCCGCGTATCTGGTCCATCAGCCCCACATAGGTGGCAGGGGTGGAGCGCGGGGTCCTTCCTATGGGGGAATGGTCCACCACAAGGACCCTGGACAGTCCCTCATGGCCCTGAAGGCTTCGAAGGTGCTCCATGCGCGGGGAGGCTTCTTTTTGCCCCTTACCTCTTTCCCGCATCAGGCGTTCAAGGTTCGCATGCAGCACGTCCATGACCAGGGTGGATTTTCCTGATCCTGACACCCCGGTCACTACCGTAAGGCAGGAAAGGGGAATCCGGACGCATATATTCTTCAGGTTCCTGGCACAGGCCCCGTCAAGTTCGAGGAACCGTTCCGCCCGCCTCTGCCTGGACGCGATTTTATACCGCTCCCTGTCTTCAAGTGCCTTCGCGGTTACAGAATTTTCAGCCGCGGCAAGCCCCTGGAGGTTCCCGGCGTACACTACCTTTCCTCCTTCCCTGCCGCCTCCGGGTCCCAGGTCCACCACAAGGTCGGCAGCCCTGAGGCATTCCTCGTCGTGCTCCACCATAACTACTGTGTTTCCCCTGCCCCCAAGGATCTTCAGCGCCTTCAAAAGGCGTTCCGTGTCCGCGGGATGCAGGCCGATGGTCGGCTCATCCAGCACGTAACAGACCCCGGAAAGATTGGATCCAAGCTGGGAACAGATCCGGACCCTCTGTGCTTCACCGCCGGAAAGGGTATGCCCGCCCCGGTCAAGGGACAGATAGGAAAGCCCTACCTCACACAGAAAGGAGAGCCTTGCCGCTGCCTCATCCCTCAGCATCCCCGCGGGTTCCTCCCGCCCGGTGATGTCCAGCGCCTCCAGAAAGGAAAGGGCCTTTGCGGCAGGCATGGCGCAGAGCCCGCCTATATCCACTCCTCCCACCCTGAAACAGAGCGCCTCTGGTCTCAGCCTGGTCCCGTGACACGCGGCACATTTTCCCCGGCCTGTTTCGCCCAGGCCGCGACATGCCGGACAGGCCCCGGCGCTGGTGTTAAAGGAAAACAGAAGCGGGTCAGGCGCGGGAACGGACACCCCGCATCCAGGGCATACGAGCCTGCGGCTTAACAGGAGTTCCCTTTGTTTCCCCAGGACAATGCACTCACCCTGTCCCTCTTCCATGCAAAGGGAAAGGGCGGCTTCGAGCCCACCCACATCCTGCGGGTCCACCTTCGTTCTGGCCACCTCCACCTCTATGGAATGCTCCCTGAACCTGGAAAGGGACGGGATGGGGGAGAGAGGCGTCATCTTTCCGTCCACCCTGGCGCGGGAGAATCCGGCCCTTGCCGCCGCCTCCAGCACCGGCCGGTGAAAGCCCTTTCGCCTGCGCACCTTTGGGGCCAGAAGGACAACCTGTTCGTTGTGAAATTTTCTGGTCACCATGGAAAGCATTTCTGCCGGCCCGGCTTTCGAGAGCCTTCTGCCGCATTTCGGGCAGTGGGGTTCCCCTGCCCGGGTATAAAGAAGACGCAGGTAGTGGTAGATCTCGGTGAGTGTGCCCACTGTGGATCTCGGACCCGCCATGCTGGTCCTCTGTTCAATGGCGACCGTGGGTGGCAGGCCGGAGACAAGGTCCACGTCAGGCTGCTCGTATATTTTGAGAAACTGCCGGACATAGGCGGGCAGGCTCTCGATGTAGCGGCGCTGGCCCTCGGCGAAGATGATGTCAAAGGCAAGTGTGGACTTGCCCGAACCTGAGACACCTGTCACCACTGTAAGCCTCCCTCTGGGTATCTCCAGGGAGACGTTTCTGAGATTATGGTGCCTTGCTCCCTGGACGCGTATGGCATTTCCGCCACGCGGCCGTTCATCCGGGACCCTGGCCCTGCCTGCATCCGTTTCCCCTGCTCCTTTCAGGACATGTCCCTTGAGGTACCTGGCAAACCATTCCCCTGTAACAGACTTCCGGGCCTTGAGGATGCCGCGGACCGGTCCCTGGTACATCACCAGGCCGCCTTCCTTCCCGCCTCCCGGCCCCAGATCCACCACCCAGTCCGCGGTCCGAAGCACCTCGAGGTGATGTTCGGCCACGATCACGGTATGCCCCTGGTCTCTCAGTGCGGAAAGCGCGTCCAGAAGCCTTGAAACATCGTTCATGTGAAGGCCCACTGTGGGCTCGTCCAGCAGAAAAATCGTCCCGTTCCCAGCGGGCCTGAAGAGTTCCCTGGCTATCTTGAGCCGCTGCGCCTCCCCGCCTGAGAGGGTGTTTACAGGTTGACCAAGCCTGAGGTATCCGAGCCCGACCCGGATTGCCGGCTCAATACGCCTTGCTATTCCACTGTGCCCGCTGAAGAATTCCACGGCCTCGGTAAGCGTGAGGTCCAGAATCTGTGCCATGTTCCTGCCCTGGAAACGAATCGAGAGCACCTCCGGCCGGAAACGGCTCCCCCTGCACGCGGGACACGGGAGATGCAGGTCAGAGAGAAACTGCATCTCCACCACCTCAAAACCAAGGCCCTTGCATTCAGGGCACTGCCCTACAGAGGAATTAAAGGAAAAGGCAGAGGCGGCAAGCCCCAGTTCCACTGCCCTTGGGACCCTGGCAAGGAGGGGCCTTATGAGTTCAAAGACCTTGAGGTAGGTGGCGGGATTTGCCCTGGGACTCCGCCCCATGGGACCCTGATCCAGGAATACCACCTGGTCCAGATCCCCTGCCCCTGATATGCGGCGGCATGCCCCCGGTGGTTCCGTGGGGCGGCCCTTCTGGCGGAAAAGCCCCCGGAGCAGGACCTGTTCCAGGAGTGTGGACTTGCCCGATCCCGACACCCCGGTTATCACCGAGATGCAGCCTTTCGGGAAACGGACATCTATATCCTTCAGGTTGTTTTCCGCTGCCCCCTCAACTTTCAGGTATCCGCATGTGTCTTTTTTCGGCTGCGGCAGGCCCTTTGGCCTCGTGACCTCCTTCATGGCAGCGGCGGTGGGGGTATTTTTTCCGCAAATATCGCCGCCCCTTCCGGCAAAAAGGAGCTTTCCTCCGTGTTCTCCCGCCCCGGGGCCAAGATCCACGACAAAGTCTGAGGAAAGGATTACGGCAGGGTCGTGTTCCACAACGACCACAGTATTTCCGCTTTGGGCCAGCCTTTTCAGGAAGCCGTTCACCCGCCCGGTGTCCCGCGCGTGAAGACCCGTTGTGGGCTCATCCAGAACATACAGGGTCTCCGCGAGATCCGACGAAAGGGCCCTGGTGAGCATGGCCCTTGCTACCTCGCCTCCGGAGAGTGTGCGTCCCTGCCTGTCCAGGGTGAGGTAATGCAACCCGACCCCGCACAGGTAGCCAAGACGCCTTTTCACCTCTTCAGCCATCATGGAGGCGGCCTTGTCCAGCCGACCGCCCTGGACAAGGGCGCTGGTCCAGTCCAGGGCCGAGGGAATGTCCATGGAATAAAATTCCGGAAGCGCGAGCCCGTTCAGCCGGAACGCCCGCACGCCCGGCCCGAACCTCGTGCCGCCGCACGCCGGACACCTGAGAAAGGCCCTGTAGCGCGAAAGAAGGATCCGCACATGGGTCTTGTAGCGTTTTGACTCCAGCCAGTCGAAAAGGCCCTTTACCCCATACCACGCGCCGTCTCCAAAGAGGATCCTGTGCCTTGTTTCCTCCGGGAGCTTTGCCCAGGGCCTGTCCAGGGGGATGCCACGGGATCTTGCGTAGGAAATGAGATCCTCCTTTACCTCCCGGGACGAAGGAAATTCCAGGACGGATATGGCTCCACGTGCAATGGAAAGGCCCTTGTCCGGGATAACAAGGTCCCAGTCAATGCCCGTGATCCTTCCGAACCCCTTGCACTCAGGGCACGCTCCCGCCGGGCTGTTGAAGGAAAATATATTGGGTATCCTTGCGGGCGCCTTAAAGCCGCAGACCGGGCACTGCTTCCGCGAACTGAATGAAAGCGTCTCGCCGTAGGGAAGATGGACGCGGACCTCGTCGGCCATGCGGAAACCGTGCTCAAAGGCGTCCACAAGGCGGGGGAACTCCTCTTTGCGGAGTTTCAGCCGGTCAAGTACCACCTCCACCGTGTGCGGCATCTCATCCAGGCTGTCCATGTCGCATACCCGGTTTTCCACATAGGCCCGGAAATAACCCGCCTGCACCAGACCCTCGCGCAGAAGCCCGGGGTCTTCCCGGGCACCCACCTCCGCGGTAATGACAGCATGTTTTGCCCCGTGTCCGGTAAGAAGCTTTTTCGCCGCGGACAGAGGATCGTACGCCACGATGGGCCTCTGGCATACAGGACACCAGGGAGTGGATGCCCGGTAAAACAGCATCTTCATGAAGTGGTTTATCTCCGTGAGTGTGCCCACGGTGGAGCGGGAATTCTTTATGGGATTGGTCTGCCCGATGGCAATGGCAGGCGGGATGGCCTCTATGGATTTTGCAAGAGGCCTTGGAAGACGTTCCAGGTACTGCCTGATGTAGGTGGAGAAGGTCTCTACGTACCGGCGCTGCCCCTCGGCATACAGGGTGTCAAAGGCAAGGGAACTCTTCCCCGAACCCGATACCCCGGTGATACATATCACCTGGTAGAGGGGCAGGGTAAGATCGAATCCCTTCAGGTTATGCTCGCGGACCTGCTTCAGAACGATGTTTATGGGGGTGAGGTTGTTAAGGCTCAATTTTTTTATTCTGGCATATTCTCCTTAATCCCGGATTCCGCAGCTCGCAAGTTTGCCGATTTATCAGGCATTTGAAGTGCATAATCCGGGGTAATTCTATCCATTAATTCGGCACCGGAGGGCCGTCAAGTGCCTCTGAAAGCCACATTTTCAGCTCCCTGTTCGGGGGTGCCACACCTACCCCCGCCCGCTGTCCGGATTCATCTATGGAGCTTAAAACCAGCGCCATTTCAGCGGGTATCTTGGCAAGCTCCTCCACATCTTTAGTGGTTCTTTTCAGCAGGGTTACCTTCGGCGTTTCCCAGTCATAAATCACGAAGTAAATTGACGTATCATCCCATTTTCCGACAAAATCCTTGCCTCTGCACCAGCTTGCGCCCCATTCCAGGTACATGTCAATGGCCTTCTCAGGGGTCATGTCCCAGTCAATCTGATGAATTATGTCCCTGTTGGCCTTTAATTCGGATATGGATGTAATCATGAGGTACCTCCTGTTTAATAACAATTATTATTTAAAAGTAGATATTATTATTAAAAGATAATATATACTATTTTTTGTTCGGTCAAGAAAAAACAGGACTTGAAAAACCTTCTTCCTTTTGACAGGATGATGACACATGAAAAATTATCTATATTCACGCCCTCATGCACCCTCGGGAAAATATCCTTCCAGACAGGGAGGGAAGGAGTCTTGTCGTGGGCCGTCCCGGAGTCTCAGATCAGGCATGCGTCCCGGTGGGCTTAATGGCTTCGTTGATCCCAGGGATTTTTTAAGGCTCCAATCGGCTGTGGGAAACGCCGCCTTGCAGCGGCTGTTGAAAACAGGACGGCAATCCTCAATATTGTCTTTTTCCAGGATTCATCGATCGGCTCCCGCTTCCGTTGCCGCCTCCAAACGCCCCAGACCTGCCTGGGCATCAGATCGGAGACAGACACGCGAGATCCAGAGACATCTCAGGCGCATAGGGACCTATCGCTATCAGGTTGACGGCAAGTATGGCCCTTATACCGATTCAGCGCTGGTCGAAGCATTCGGAGGTGATCTGTTTCGCGCACTGGATTACACGACCACCCTTGCCAGACTCAGGGCAGCCACAAAATTGAAGGGAGGCAAAAGAGGGCAGCGTATGCTGCGTTATGGCGAGATGTTCCGCGATGGCGTACTGGACATTACCATCGGGGTGGGGCATGACGAGAGGGGCGGTGACAGAATAAAGCTGGCCGGCATTTTTGCCATTCTGGGTAAAAAGGGCTTTAAACGGGACGATGCCAAGGCCCGGAAGCTTTACAGGCAGATTGGACGGCCTTTTGTAAAGACCAGCGCCTGTGTGTATTACGTCAGGGAAAACGCGCTTCTTTATACTCCACCGGCCGGGATTTCGCGGCCCATTCATATAGTGGTTCGCGTAATCAGCAACACGAAGAACCTGTATGGCCGTGAGGCAGCCCGTGCATTTATAGAGGGCATGGCGCGTTCGGACGTTACTTACTACACCGGGCATGGACGGTATGGCTCCGGCACTGATTTCGACCGCAACTTTGAAAGCTTCGCGCTCCTGGATCGACACGGAAAGTTGGAGCGCATATTTAAAGATTACAGCCTGTTGCATAAGTTTCTACGAAAAGAGGGGCGCAGGTACGGGCGCAGCGCGTGGAGGCAGTTTCTGTGGAGGGAGAAGCGGGGGCGTATCAGGGTACGTTTGAGCAACGAGGGAAATATTTTTATAAATCCGAAAAATTATCATCCCCATGAATTCGGAGCAAGGCTGATTTACTGGGCATTAAAGAAGGGGAGCGCCCGTCTGGCCACCGGATCATCCGGTTCCATCGGCCAGGAGATGAAAAAACCAGGCGCGCAACGCTATCGAGTGGTTGTTTTTGCCGGATGCCGCACCAGAGATTACCATGGCAGGCTGCGGGGGACACCCGGGCTTGGAAGGAGAAACGCGCAACTGTTTGAAACCACCAGAACCATAAAAACCCTTGACGCGGCGCAGATTTTTGGCGCCTTTTTGGATTCACTGCTGGGGCAGTTTTCGGCGAATGCGATTGTAAGGGCCATGGACATCAATCAGGATGTGCAGAGGCGCGTTCATGGTGGCAGGGGTCTGCGGGGAACATTCCGCAGCCGGGGAACCAGGTATGATCCTGTAGTACGCTGATGGAGCCAGGCCATGGATTTTGAGCGCGCGGTTACATTACTGGAATCTCCTGACACATGGGACAGGGGGGCGAAGGCCTTAGCCAGAATCGGGAACCAGAGAGCCCTGCTTCATCTTGTCAAGGCATATGAAATGCCGGAGGAAGCTGACAGGTTATGCCTCCTGGAAGCAATGGAACGGCTTGATCCGGTGGACGGTTCGCACCGGCTTTACGCCTCCACTGATCCGGAAGTCAGGCTTCGGGGGCTGCATCTCATGGAATTGTTTCCTGACAAGGCCCATCTGCCATTGCTGGCAGAGGCGATTAAGTCCTCAAATCCGGCGATCAGGCGCCAGGCGGCAAGTTCGGCCTTGTGCCAGCCCCCGTGCGCGCAATGGGAGAGGTTATTATTATCCATGCTGGCAGATGATGATGAACACCTGCGTTTGCTTGCGATTGAGGGGTTACAGTACATGGACACACCGTCTGTACATCGGGCGTTGCTGGAGCGGCTTGATTGCGAATCTGATGATATCGTTAAACAAAGGCTGAAAGAGTCTTTGCGGTAAGGGTAATGGCTTTAAACCCGGTTTATGCAGCATGTTACCCGGCTACGGCCCGGTGATCTTCGTGAGGCGCCTGGTACGGACCCGCATGCAGGGTGGTGTGGGGAGGGGGAGAGAAAAACCCCCCCTTACCCGATTGTGCTTTTCCTTAAATTCAAAGACGTTAAGGGGCAAACAGCTCTTGAAGTAATGCAAGTACCCTCGATTGTGCTTTTGGGTTTATAACCCCTAATTTCTTGACAAGTCTTTTCTTATCAATAGTACGAATTTGATCTAAAATTATCTGTCCTTTCTTTCCTTGAAAAGAACACGAAATTCGGGTTGGATATCGCTTACCCTTTGTTGTCATTGGTGCCACAATGACTGTAGAAATATGGTGGTTCATTTCATTAGGAGAAATAATAAGGCAAGGCCTTGTTTTTGGTATCTCATGTCCAATACTTGGGTCGAGGTACACTAGAAACACATCAAAACGGTTTACCTCCATTCCCATTCTTCCTCATCCCATTGACTTGAAGGAAATTCCAACAATTGATCATCACCATTTTGGGCCATTTTTTCAAACGCTTTTGCCCAACTTTTACGGACTGAAGTATAAGGTTTAATTACAAGCTTTTTGTCATGCACTTCCAGCTCCACCTCACTATCAAAACCACACTGTTTAAGAATTGGCTTAGGTATTCTCAAGCCCTGAGAGTTGCCAATTTGAATTATCGATGCTTTCATAACCTAAATAACCTCCAAGGTATCCTAAATAATTACATTGTAATTACATCGACATCGTTTGTCAATCTGGATTTTTTTAGGAGCACAACAACCAAGCTCATCAGCGGGAATGAAGCGCAAAGGAATTGCTGTCCGTGTGCATGGCATTGTGTACGCCCAGCATGGGCATAGACTTATGAGGTTAAAGTCCTCTATACGTGGATCCCGCTACCTGATTGCGAGGATAGCGAAAGTATTAGCCGAAGGCAAGGGCGTCGCCGCAAGGCGGGGCCTGAAGGAAGCCGGAGTGCAAAACTGTGAGCCGACGAACAGAAACGTCATATAAGGCCGAGTCTCCGGGTAAGGCAGCACAACATGTCAAGGCCCTGGATTCAGGAGATTTTGCTTTTAACCTTGAGCTGTTTTCCCGGTAATCTCATTATATGACAGGGAAAATACAGGATGTCTCCTTTCACGTCCCCTTTCATACATGGAATCCTTGATGATCAAGACTCCGCATTTTCTAACCATTTGTCAAGAATAAAGATTCGACCCTCTTTCCACAGGCGGACAGCGATACTTACGGCTCTCAGCCGCAAGGGGTACTGGCATCTTGCCCGCACCCTTGCCACTCAAACTGGAATGACCAATAAATGGCTTGCCAGGCAGGGACTGGTTTCCATAAGGGAAAGGTGGGTCAGGATTCACTACCCGGCTACGGCCCGGTGATCTTCGTGAACCGCCCTGTGCGGACCCGCATGCAGGGTGGTGTGGGGAGGGGGAGAGAAAAACTCCCCCTTACCCGATTAAGCTTTTGTTGCCTTCAAATCCTTATTTGCAATGGTGACCAATCTGTCCAAAGCATCTTTATGATATTTATACTCTTGATCATAAATTTCCCCCGGAGGCTCCTCATTCCAATTTAGCTTCGGGCGATTTTTTAATTCCCTGAGAACATCAGCAGCATCTTTCGAAATGACGAATCCACCAATATCTGTGACCTTCTTCAACTTCCAATAAGCTTGGCTATATTTCTCTTGAAATTCTTTTTCCCTTTCTTCTGGCAACTTATGGCCTAACTCATAATGGTCTCTTTGAAATTCACAATATTGCATGATGTCGTATAGAGAGGAGATAATGTCAGAGTATGCTCGTTCTTTCCTTTCCCACCATTTCTCCGAATATATCTTTTTTAGTGACCATCTTGCAGCAAAATATGAGGCGATAATTGCCGACACTATGCCAGGTAAAAATTTAATAAGAATATCTTTCATAATAATTTAAGCATAACGTCACGGATCAGGGGCGGCAAACAATGCGGAGCAATGAGTCTGGGAATATCGCCAGGCTTCTTGCGGGGCACAGCCTTGAAAAAAACGCCGCGATGTTTGCCGTCACCTGCAGCCGCTGGGTACGCCCAGCATGGGCATAGACTTATGAGGTTAAAGTCCTCTATACGTGGATCCCGCTACCTGATTTCGAGGATAGCGAAAGTATTAGCCGAAGGCAAGGGCGTCGCCGTAAGGCGGGGTCTGAAGGAAGCCGGAGTGCAAAACTGTGAGCCGACGAACAGAAACGTCATATAAGGCCGAGTCTCTGGGTAAGGCAGCACATCATGTCAACGCCCTGGATTCAGGAGATTTTGCTTTTAACCTTGAGTTGTTTTCCCGGTAAACTCATTATATGACAGGGAAAATACAGGATGTCTCCTTTCACGTCCCCTTTCATACATGGAATTCTTGATGATCAAGACTCCGCATTTTCTAACTATTTGTCAAGAATAAAGATTCGACCCTCTTTCCACAGGTATGTCCGTGGCTGGATGAACTACTACGGCATATCTGAATACTACAGGCCCATACCCGCGCTGGACGAATGGCTCAGGAGGCGGACAAGGATGTGTTACTGGAAACAGTGGCGCAAGACCCGCACCAAGGTCAGGAACCTGATAAGACTCGGGACATACAGGCGGACAGCGATACTTACGGCTCTCAGCCGCAAGGGGTACTGGCATCTTGCCCGCACCCTTGCCACTCAAACAGGAATGACCAATAAATGGCTTGCCAGGCAGGGACTGGTTTCCATAAGGGAAAGGTGGATCAGGATTCACTACCCGGCTACGGCCCGGTAATCTTCGTGAACCGCCCTGTGCGGACCCGCATGCAGGGTGGTGTGGGGGCTGGGGGAGAAAAACCCCCGGCTACCCGATTAGATTCTACGACTTCATGTGCGCTTCATAGGTACCTGTCAAATGTTCCATCATGATCCAGTGCAGGGTGAGCTCGATGAGGTTCTTTAAGTCCTGCACATCCTTGTCCTTCCATCTCCTATAATAATGGGCCTCGTCGTTTCCAAGCCAAGCTGCTCGCTGTGCGCATGCTTTTATTCGTGGATCGGAGATATCATCCCTGATACAGTTTCCTAGGAATTTCGATTGATAGTGCTCTTGTTTGCTGGGGTCTCGGTTTATTAGGTAATCCTTAACCAGAAATTCCAAAGCCTTTCTGTAGCCTATACCACATATATCTTTTAGGCCGGATTGTTCGGCTTGATATGATTGATTCCACAGAGAACAGAAAGACGGCGAAAGAGTTTCAATGTATTCGTCAAATGACTTTTTGACTTGCCCTTTGGGAAGAACCCTGACAAAAAAGTAATCATATGTAGGATGACCAGGGACCCTTTGATATTGAGCAATGAAGAGGTGTTGACAGTCGTCGGCTGGACATTGAAAAACCGCCTCCAGGTACTCCTCAATGGGTTCAATGACACCATCGCAGAAAACGAATGTGACCACGTGCTGACTCTCAGCATGTATCTCGCGACCGCAATAGGGACAATGGTTTGGCAATCGATCGAGGGAGTAGTGCTGTTCTGAATCCTCAATCCACGTACTTACGTAAGGCATTGTTCCCTTTCCTCAAAATCTAACGTTTGAGTTGTGGGGATTTCACGGAGCGCAGCGTAGTGAAATTCCCACACGAACGATTTGTTAGTGCTTTATGGCTCATATGCTTCAGTAACGATAACGGGTAGCATTGTATAACCCACTGCTAGTGATGCATAAAACCGATGATAACCATTTTTTACCTTGTATTTGTAGGTATCAGATTCATGTAGCTGTACTTCTACTGGCGGAAGCTCGCATTCAGGCGATGTAAATGCCATAAGAATGGGTACAAGCTTATATTTTTTGAAAGGTGGAATGCCTGAATTTCTTAGAGGTGGCTCAACTACAGATATGCTTACTACCTCAGCATTACTTTCTGAGTGCTTATATGGGTAATACTTGTACTCACCAATATTAAATTCATCCATATCTGCACAGCTCCACCAATCATTTGGTAGTTCAAATTCTTTATTCATCCCAGGAATATTAAATTTCATAGCACTAACAGTGGAATAGGCTGCATGCAGCCTATTCCAATATCCCTGACTTCAGCCTAACCTGTTTTATATCTTGCTTTTAATTTAACCAAAAACAGGAAAAATTTTGGACACGGATAAACAGGGGCTGCGCACACAGATAAAGAAAAGATCCGCGTAATCTGTGTTCATCTGTGTCCCATCATCTCTTAATCCCCCATAATCAGGCATAATTATGGGTTCCGAGAATAACCTTGATCCCGGTTTTGCCCTCTATCATCCGGGCCTTTTCTTCCGGAGTCGTATACGGGCAGTCGGGCTTTGCGTTTACCATGCAGCTGCTCAGATAGATTTCATCAGGCTTTATTTCCGCAAGTTTTATCGCCATACCGATATTTGCCACAGTCGCCCTGCCAGGGCATTGACATTTGACAAAGGAGATAATCTGTTTCTCCTCTTCAAATTTTCCGTCCCCAAGGGCTGCCGCTTTCAGGCAACGCCATTCACCTGGACATCCGTATCCACTGTCCATGTACGATCCGCATGCTACCACCATTACTTTTTTCATAACTCCTCCTTATGGCAACAGACTTTATCCCGGATTATGCACTCAAGTGCCTGAGATGTAACACTGGAGGAAACCGCACCTTTTAGGTTAACAAAATATCTGGCTGAATCGCGGCTAACTCTTTAATTATTCGACCAAAATCATTTTCTCAGGCATTTGAAGTGCATAATCCGGGTTTATATACCGTGTAATCGACCGTGAGGTCTTTTGCCTTCCAGACCTGCCTGTCGGTTTTGTATATCAATGGAAAAAGCCTGACAAGTTCTTTTGAATAGTTTATCCGATTTTGATTAGCCATGGACACACAAGGGCATACATGGACAAAAAACAAAATGTTCCCAGAGCTGCATAATCCGGGTTCATATTTCGTTACGTCCAGTCTGGGAATAGCGGTTGTCATGAAAATATAATGTTAAATGGTAAGTTCAATTTACAATTCACCATTTACAATTCACCATTTTCATGGCCATGGGAGGTTCAGGTGCGGCCGATGATATCGTTTCTGGTAAAAAGGGCGGAAAGGTCGTAGCCCGCCTGTTTTAACCTTTCCCTGCCGCCCTCTTCACGGTCCACCACCGTTAAAACCATGGCGACCCGGTAGCCCTCTTCCTCGGTCCGCTCAATGGCCTTTATAAGAGTGCCGGCCGTGGTGACCACGTCTTCCACAAGGGCCACCCTGCTACCCTGAGGAATATTGGATTTGCCTTCGATCCAGGAGCCCGTGCCGTGTCCCTTGGGTTCCTTTCTTATGATAAACGCGGGGATCGGCGCTCCTTCCAGGAAACTTACAACCGATACGGCAGTCACCAGGGGATCTGCGCCAAGGGTCATGCCCCCGACCCCGGCGATGTCCTTCCCTGCCCGCGCTATGCGTTCATGGAACAGCTTGCCGCACAGGTAGGCGCCCTCGGCGGAAAGGGTGGTCTGTTTGCAGTCTACATAGAAATCGCTTTTCTTGCCGGATGTCAGGGTAAAGGTGCCCTCCCTGTAGGAACGCTCGCGGATAAGGTCTCTCAGCCTGGCCCATTGAGCATCTTTCATGATTCACCCCGTTTAAAAACCCTTTTAAAAATCGTATCCACGTGTTTCAGGTGATAATTGATGTCGAATACCGCCTCGATTTCTTCCTTTGTCATGTATTTCGCCAGGTCCTCATCTTCCAGGAGCCTTGACTTGAAATCACCCTTGCCTTCCCATACCTCCATTGCCCGGCGCTGGACAATACGGTAGGCGTCCTCCCTGCTCACTCCCTTCTGGGTCAGGATAAGCAGTACCTGCTGGGAGAAAATCAGCCCCTTGAGCAGATTCAGGTTCTTTTTCATCCTTTCAGGATAGACAAGCAGTTTCCCAAGAAGGCCGTTCAGCCTGGCAAGCATGAAATCCGCCGCGATAAAGGCATCCGGCGTGATGACCCTTTCCACAGAGGAATGGCTGATGTCCCGTTCATGCCAGAGGGCAATGTTTTCCAGGGACGGGGTGGCATAGGACCGAACCAGGCGGGCAAGGCCGCAGAGGTTTTCAGACAGGATGGGATTGCGCTTGTGGGGCATGGCGGAAGAGCCCTTCTGGCCGGGCCTGAAGTATTCCTCTGCCTCAAGGACCTCTGTGCGCTGGAGATGGCGGATTTCAGTCGCGATCTTTTCCACGGTGCCCGCAAGGATGGCAAGGGCGCAGAAGACCTCTGCGTAGCGGTCCCTCTGGATTACCTGGTTGGATGCGGGAGCGGGCTTCAGGCCGAGATGTTGGCAGACATACTCCTCCACCCTTGGGTCCACGTGGGCAAAGGTGCCCACGGCCCCTGATATCTTGCCGCAGGCTATGGTCTCCCTGGCGTTTTCAAGGCGCTTTTTGTGGCGGGCCATCTCGTCGTACCACAGGGCGAGCTTGATTCCGAAAGTAACGGGCTCGGCGTGGATGCCGTGCGATCTTCCCACCATGACCGTGTTTTTGTGCTCATAAGCCCTGGTTTTAATGGTTTCCATAAGGGTCTCAACGTCCCCTATGATCATATCCATTGCCTTTTTCATCCTGGTGGCCATTGCCGTGTCAAGCATGTCGGAAGACGTGAGGCCCCAGTGCAGATAGCGGGAGGAAGCGCCGACATGTTCAGCAACATTTGTAAGAAAGGCAATGACATCGTGCCTGGTCTTCTCTTCGATCTCGGCAACCCGTTCGGGCTCAAACGCGGCCTTTTCCTTTATCTCCCTTGCCGCCTCAGCGGGGATCACGCCAAGCTCAGCCCATGCCTGTGCCGCAAGGACCTCGACCTCCAGCCAGGATCTGTACTTGCTTTCTTCTGTCCATATGGATGCCATTTCAGGACGGCTGTACCGTTCGATCATGATATCAACTCCCTGTGAACATAAATATGATTAATGTTAAATGGTAAATTAAGGTAATAACATATTTCTAAAATAGGTCATAGGTCATGGCTCATGGGTTATGGGTCATGGTTGGCGGCAAAAACAGGAAAAATTTTGGACACGGATAAACACGGGCTTGCGCACACAGATAAAGAAAAGATCCGCGTGATCTGTGTTCATCTGTGTCCATCTGTGTTCCATCATCCCTTAATGCCCCATGCCCTGCCTGAGCCCGGACTCCATGGCCCGGACGACTTTTGCCTGCTCAGACTCGGTTATGAACGGGTGCATCGGAAGGGAAAGGACCTCCCGCGATGCCTGTTCCGCGACCGGCATGTCTCCCGGCCCGTAACCAAGGTACCCGAAAGCGGGCTGAAGGTGCAGGGGAACCGGGTAATGTATGGCATAGGGAATACCCTTCTCCTGCATGGACCGGATTACCGCATCCCTGGCTCCATTCCTGACGCGAACTGTGTACTGCGCGTATACGTGCGTCCTGTCGTCCCGCACGACCGGGGGCACCACGCCGGGCAGTTTCTGCTCGATAAGCTGCCGGTATGTTTCCGCCGCTTTTTGCCTGGCCCTGATTTCGTCCGGGAAATGGGGAACCTTGGCAAGAAGAATGGCTGCCTGAAGGGCATCCAGCCTGGCATTAAGACCGATTTCCACGTGATCGTATCTTGCCCGTTCACCGTGAACCCTGAGGCACCTTATCCTTTTGGCCAGGGATTCATCATCAGTAAAGGCCATGCCCCCGTCGCCGTATGCCCCAAGGGGTTTGGCAGGGAAAAAGGATGTCACGCCTATCTCCGAAAGCGCGCAGGACATGCCGTTTTTGTAAGACGCGCCGAATGACTGGCAGGCGTCCTCCACGACGAACAGGCCGTGTTCCCCGGCGATCCGGTTGATCTCGTCCATGTCAGCGCACTGGCCGTAAAGGCCCACGGGGATGATGCCCCTGAGCCTGGCGCCGGCCTTTTCCCTTTCGGCGATAACGGCCTTGAGCGCTTCCGTATCCATATTCATCGTGGCCTGGTCAATATCCACAAAAACCGGCCTGGCGCCAAGAAGGGCTATTGCCTCGGCTGTGGCTATAAAGGTGAACGGAGTGGTAAGGACCTCATCGCCCGGACCGACATCCAGGGCCATGAGCGAGAGGATCAGGGCATCCGTGCCGGAGCCAACCCCTATGGCGTATCTGGAACCGGTGAACTCCGCGAGCGCCTCCTCCAGCCGCTGGACAGGCTCTCCCAGCACAAACTGGCAGCTTTCAAGCACCTGTGCCACGGCCTGGTCTATTTCGGATTTGTACGCCTTATACTGTCTCTTAAGATCTATAAAATTCATTATATATTTCCTGAAGTTCTGTCTTTCAGCGACTTGATCGCACGGCCCATGATATCGACCGCGGCAAGGATATACTCCCTGGTGGTGTGCCTGCCAAGTGAAAAACGTATGGTGCCTATGGCAATCTCTCTTTCGACCCCCATGGCGGAGAGCACGTGCGAAACCGACACCGACCTGTCATGGCAGGCAGCCCCTGTGGATGCCAGAACGCCCTTCGCCTCCTCCAGAATCGCGTTGCCTTCAAACCCGGGGAAGCTGACGTAAAGGGTGTTTGGAAGGGTGCGCGCCGGATCTCCGTGGCGATGAATCGGTGCATCAAGGGATGAGAGCCCCTGGAAGAGCAGCTCTCGCAGATCCTCCTGCCTGGCAGCCTCCTCTTCCAGGTCCTCTGCCGCCATGCTGCATGCCTCTCCAAGTCCTGCCGCAAGCGGGACCGGTTCGGTACCGGGGCGTCTGCCGTATTCCTGGCCCGCGCCGAAAAGTATCTGGCCGAATGGCGCGCCCTTCCTCACATACAGGGCGCCTATCCCTTTCGGGGCATAGAGCTTGTGGCCCGCGATGCTGAGATAGTCCACGTCCAGATCCTTGACGTCCACAGGGATCTTTCCCACTGCCTGGGCGGCATCGGCATGAACCGGCAGCCCCTTTTCATGGGCCATCCGGCATATTTTTCTCAGGGGTTGAATGGCCCCTGTTTCATTGTTGGCAAGCATCACGGAAACAAGGCGGGTGCCCGGGGTCAAGGCCCTTTGAAGGGCGTCAAGATCCACTGTGCCGTCTGGCTTCACCCTTATGAAATCAACATCCCATCCATGTTCCAGGAGATGCAGGCAGGGATTCATCAGGGAAGGATGCTCTATCCTGGTTGTAACGATTCGTCCGGGGCCCGGATGCTCATTCCGCGCAAGGCCGAGCACAACCGTATTGTTGGATTCAGTCCCACCGCTTGTGAAAACAATTTCCTCCGGCTGACAGTTTATAAGGCCTGCCACCTGCTCCCTTGCTCTCTCCAGCAGCGCCTTTGCCCTGCGCCCCAGGACATGCCCGCTGCTCGGGTTGCCCCAGCACTCCGCCAGGGCGTATTCAACCCTTTGAACCACCCGCGGCGCCACGGGGGTGGTGGCATTGTAGTCAAGGTAAATGATGTCCGGATCAGTTTCCATGCCTTATATATACCGTGCACAATTCCCATTCTGATTAAGAATCCCGTGAAAGGCCGTTTTGCATCGGACCTAAGCTGAACAAGGATTCTTTTCCAACCGTACAACTTAACAGGCTATACCCTAAAAAGCCATAGCCCACGCCCAACCTGTTTAACCTGATAGCCTTTTACGGCGCATGGTACAAGGTTCACGGTACAAGGAATGGCAGCGCTGCCTGCCTCCTATATGGAAAAGTTGGCTCAAGGCTCAAAGTCGGAAGCTCAAAGGAGACAGGTCATAGCTCTTATTACTCTGCGGTCTCTGCGTCTCGAGCGAAGCGGGCGTGAGAAAAAAGTCTGCTTTCAGCCCTGAGCTTTCAGCTAACTTTCATGCTCACGGGCGCAAGGCATCACTTTGCATGAAAGTTGAAACATTGAATCCAGGGTCTGAGACCATGTGCGGATGTCTTCCCGAAAGGAGCTCGCAGGTTTGCTGAATCTGCTGCGTTGTCGCGTAGTTGAACTAACAAGTACGTGTGTGCCCTCTGCCTTGCATCTCAGGCAAACTTGCGAGCTGCATAATCCGGCTTTATGGGAAATGGCCAGAAGATCCGAACTGATACTCAGTAGGTATAGTTGCACGAGGCCCGGAGAAGTCCGTTAGAGATATATCTATCTGCCGGGTTAAACGGTTTAATCTTGTTAGAGACTAAATTTTAAGGTAAAAAACTCAAGGGGTATAAGAGCATGATTTCATCAAGATATTTGCCCGCCCTTTTTATCGCAGGCCTGTTGTTGACCCAGCTTCTTGGCGGGTGCGCGTCTGCGCCACGGTCTGTTCCGCCGTATACCGGAACCATGTACGGGAGCAGGGTTCCTGCCACCCAGAGGCCGTACCGCGTGGGCCGTACCTGTTATTATCCTCTTCCGTCCGCCCAGGGTTTTGTGCAGGTAGGTTACGCGTCATGGTACGGAAAAAAATTTCATGGCAGGTATACTGCCAATGGCGAACGCTATAACATGTACGAGTTTACAGCCGCCCACAGGACCCTTCCAATGAACACCCGCGTTCTGGTTCAGAACCTCCGTAATGGAAAATCCGTGGTTGTTCGTATTAACGACAGGGGACCGTTTGTAAAAAATAGAATCATAGATCTCAGTTACGCTGCGGCCAGGAGAATAGGGCTCGTTGGGCCGGGCACCGCGAAGGTGCGGGTGGTGGCGCTCGCGGAAGGGCGCTACTCTGGTGGTAAGATCTGCTACAAAAAACACCCGAACCTCAAGAAGGGCAGGTTTTATTTGCAGGTGGGAGCCTTTGAGAACCGGAGTAACGCCTACCGCCTCCGGGACAGGCTGGCAAGGATCTATCCGGACGTGAGGGTGTTCGTATGCACCCTCAGAAACAGGGTTTTTTACCGGGTCCAGCTATACGCCTCGGATGACTATGACCGGGCAAGGGACATTGAGGCCAGGATGGAAAGGCGTGGTTTCAAGGAGGCCTTCCTGGTGGCCAGGTAACGTCTTGCTGGTTTAGAGGCATAAACCCGGATTATGCAGCTCGCAAGTCTGCCGATGAAGTGCATAATCCGTGATAAAAGTTGCCTTTCATGCCTAATGTCTTTTACAAAACAGGTATTATGGTATTATCTCAGGTTATGCACTTCAAATGCCTGAGAAAAGGACAGGGGCAATCATCTGTTCCTGAAGCCGGGTTAAGCAGCCTTTGCGCGCAGGAGTTTTCATGGACAGAAAAATCAGGAAATCCAACAAAGGTTTCACCTTAATAGAACTTTTAATAGTTGTAATCATAATCGGCCTCCTGGCATCCCTGGTGGCCCCGAAATTTTTCAGCAAACTGGGGGCCAGCAGGCAGAAGGTCGCCAAGGCCCAGATCGAAAATTTGGCGTCTGCCCTGGACGAATTCCGTCTGGACAACGGCAGGTATCCATCCACTGCGGAAGGGCTCGAGGCGCTCAGGGAAAAGCCCCCAGGCCTTAAGACCTGGGCGGGGCCTTATCTCCCAAAGGACATCCCAAAGGATCCATGGGGCCATGATTACGTATATAAATGCCCTGGCGAACACGGGGACTTTGACCTGCTGAGTTATGGCCGGGACGGAGAACCCGGCGGTGAAGGCGAAGACGCGGACATCGTAAGCTGGAAATGAACATGAATGCTATTCCCTCCACGGAGTTTCCTGACAAGCCACCCCTGGTAGACGGCCTTTCCCCGCAGGTCATGCGCCAGTGGAAGGTTGCTCCCATATCCATGGATGAGTCCGGGATCCGGGTGGCCATGGCAAATCCACGGGATCTTTATCTGAGGGAGTTGCTGGAATCCGTCTACCAGAAACCGGTGGAGGCACTGGCTGCAAGCGAGGAAGACATACTTGCGGCCATATACAGGTGGTATGAGGCCGATGTGGACCTGGAAGGAGAGGACGGGGATGCCGCCAGCCAGGCGGAGGATGAACTCTGGGAAGATCCGGAACAGTTGAGGGATCTGGCCTCTGAGGCCCCTGTGATACGCCTGGTGAATCACTTTATCTCCCAGGCGCTTGAGGTAAAGGCGTCGGACATTCACTTTGAACCCTTCAAGGACCACCTGAAGGTAAGATACCGCATAGACGGTGTGCTTCACGACATTGAAAGCGTTTCCAGAAAACTCCAGCCTGCCATCACCTCAAGGCTGAAGCTCATGGCAAAAATGAACATAGCGGAGATGCGCCTTCCACAGGACGGCAGGATCAAGGTCCGTGACGGAAGGAGGGAGATCGATATCCGCGTGTCATCCCTTCCCACGCTGTTTGGCGAAAGCATAGTCCTGAGACTGCTCAACCGGGATGAGGTAAGGCTGGACCTGGCCTACCTGGGGATGCCGCCGGATATGCTGGATACCTTTGGCCGGCTTATCCAGAGGCCATATGGGCTGGTACTGGTCACCGGTCCCACGGGAAGCGGCAAGACCACCACCCTGTACGCGGTGATGAACCGCATAAACGCCCCTGACAAGAAGATCGTCACGGTGGAAGATCCCGTGGAATATCAACTGGACGGCATCAACCAGATCCAGGTCAAGCCAAAGATAGGGCTGACCTTTGCCTCGGCTCTCAGGACCATTCTCCGCCAGGATCCGGATGTGGTGCTGGTAGGAGAGATCAGGGACGCGGAGACCGCGGAAATCGCCGTTCAGTCCGCCCTTACAGGCCACCTTGTATTCTCCACCCTGCACACCAACGACGCGGCCAGTGCCATAATCAGGCTTCAGGAGATGGGAGTGGAATCCTACCTGCTTTCATCCTCGCTCCTGGGCGTACTGGCACAGAGGCTTGTCAGGCGCATCTGCCATGAGTGCAAAACCGAGTACGAGATGTCGCCTGAACTTCTTCAGCAGGCGGTTCAGGCCCTTGGTCTTGAAGGGAAACAGGTGCCCGCCAGGGTATGGAGGGGAAAGGGCTGTTCTCATTGCGCGAATACCGGTTATTCCGGAAGAACCGGGATTTTTGAGCTTCTGGAGGTGGATGACCGGGTCAGGAGGCGGATACTCCAGGGCGTGGACAGCGAGGGCATTTCCAGGGCCGCCCGTGCGGCGGGCATGCGCATGCTGCGCCAGGACGGGTTGAAAAAGGTCCTTGAGGGCCTGACCACACCGGAAGAGGTCATGAGGGTCACCAACTGAGAGGCAGGGTATCAGGACAAAGTATGCCGACCTACACCTATCAGGCGCTGGATGCCAGGGGAAAAAGGGTACAGGGCACAGAGGACGCCCGGGACGAAGCCAGTCTTGTTGACAAGCTCACTGCCAAGGGGTTTCAGCCGGTTGACATAAGGCGGACCAGGGCCTTCAGTTCTCTGTGGAAGCCTACCAGAAAACTGGGCCATGATGACCTGCTTTACCTTACCAGTGAACTGGCAGACCTTCTTGAGGCAGGGGTCCCGCTGGAGAGGTCTCTTGCCATAGTCGCCGAGGCATCCGGCATCGATCTGGTCCGTTCCGTGCTTCTGGACGTGCGCAGGAAGATACAGTCCGGCCAGGGGCTTTCCGACGCCCTGGCCGCTTATCCTGAGTCCTTTTCCCGGCTCTACGTGAACATGGTCAGGGTGGGTGAGCTTGGAGGGGTCCTGCCTGAAGTGCTGCATCGCCTTGGCGGTTTTCTTGAAAGATCCAGGGAAATCAGAAAATTTATCCTTACCTCATCCATTTATCCCTCAATCCTGGCAGCGGTAGGCATACTGTCCGTGTTTATCCTGGTAACCTTTGTGGTGCCCAAGTTCGGCCAGATATTTGAGGATCTCAATCAACCCATGCCTGTAATGACCAGGATAATCGTTCAGGTAAGCATGTTTCTTCATGACTGGTGGCTGGTCATGACCCTTGGGATAATTGGGCTTTCGGCGGCCGCATGGTTCTATCTCAGGACCCCTGGGGGAAGGGCCTGGCGGGATGAAGCCGTTCTTAATATCCCCTGGGCCGGGCCGATGGTCAAAAGAATCGAAATCGGCAGGTTTTCCAGGACTCTCAGCACGCTCCTGGAAAGCGGCGTGCCCATCCTGAAGGGTATATCCCTTTCCAAGGAGGTTGTTTCCAACGGCGTTATAAGGCGGGCGATAGATGATCTATATGTGGGTGTGAGGCAGGGCAAGGGGATGAGCCAGCTCATAAAAACAATGCCTGTCTTCCCTCCTCTCATGGTTCATCTCGTGGCGATAGGGGAGGAAACGGGCGCCCTTGGTCCAATGCTGTTGAAGGTGGCAGACGAGATGGAGGACAAGGTGCGCAGTGACACCAGGCTGTATCTCTCCCTTGTGGAGCCTGTAACCATTGTAATCATGGGCATACTGATTGGCGGGATAATCCTGTCCATGCTCCTTGCCATTTTTGGGATAAACGATATCTCTTTTTAGGATCAGGGGTGAAGGTCAAAAAAAACAGCAGTTCCGGTTTTACCCTTATTGAACTCCTGGTGGTGCTTGTTCTCCTGGGGCTCCTCAGTTCCCTGGTCTTCCTGAGTGTGACCGGCGGGATCCTGGGCTCAGAAGAGAAACGGTTTTGCCAGGACTTCCGGTACACCCTTCTGCGTGCCAGGGCGGCCAGCCTTCTAAGGGGCGAGGCCGTGACCTTTCAGATCAACAGGGGAAAGAGGGCCTATTCCATGGACGGCAGGAAGTGGCTCGAGATACCGGAGACAGTACAGGTGGAAGGTAATGAGATCACTGAAATGGGCAACGGCCTGTTTGGAATCACCTTTTATCCGGATGGCAGCTCAAGTGGCGCCAGGCTGGATCTCAGGTGGTCAGACGGGAATGTGGACAGAATTTTTGTGGGCAGGCTGTTTGGCCAGGTGAAAATGATCCATGCGGCGTCCTGAGACCATATTGGGAGAAAGGGGCTTTACCCTGCTTGAGGTCCTGGTGGCCACGGCAATCATCGGCATTTCCATGGGGGTGCTGATGTCCGGCCTGGCACAGAGTCACAGGCAGGCCTACAGGGGAAAATTGGCCATGGAAGCTGCCTCAGTCGCGCAGGATCTCCTCCGGCGCTTCCAGGAAAAGGGTTTCCCGGACGCGGCGGATGCCCCGGTGGAAGGCCGGGAGGGATGGCATTACCAGACAAAAGTACAGGACCTCACCATAAAAGTCAGGACCGGCGGCATGGAGCAGAAGGAACTGGATGTGTCTGATCTCAGGGAATTCACGCTTACCATACATCCGCCCGAAAATGCCGCGCCTTTTATCCTGACCATGTGGATCAGGCCCTCGGAGGTGCTTCAGTGAGTAGGTTTTCATGTGCCGGCGCATCTTCCGGGTTTACTCTGATAGAATTGCTTGTGTCCATCACCCTGGTCGCGGTAATCGTCATGATCCTTTCCCTCGGACTCAGAAGCGGCCTGAGGGCCTGGACCCGGGGCAGGGAAAGCAACCGCCTTATGGCCAGAATCACGCTCGAAAGGCTGCTGGGAGCCCAACTGAGAGCGCTGGCCCGCAACGAAGGAAGTTCCATGGTGGACATGGCCAGGTTTGAAGGAAATCACAGGGAAATGGTGTTTACCACCACGCATGTACCCATGGGTACGGAGGAAGGAGGCATATTCAAGGTGGTTTACCGCTATTATCCCGAAGAAAGGCGCCTCCTGTATGCACAGAAACTTATCACCACCCAGGAGGATCTCAGGGAAAATCTGCCCGATACTGCCAGGGCGGGCGATGAAGACCTGCTGAAGGCCGGCTGGCTGGTTTCCGAGCTGACAGATGTGCCGGCCGCCGGGTTTGATTATCTGGCAAAAGCAGAGAAAGGCCGTTTTAACGAATGGGAGGAGGAATGGAAGAGACCGGGCGCTGTTCCCGGCAGGGTAGCCCTTTGCTGGGGTAAACAAAATCCAGGGGAAGATGGGACGGACTGCACGGTTTTCACCACCACGCCCCTTGATTTCTGAATAATGAAGCAGACAGGCAGGCATCCGGGAAAATCGCGGGCAATGTGGCCCGCGCGCGCGGCAAGGGGATCCGTGCTCGTCATGGTCCTCTGGGTGCTTACCATACTTTCACTGATAGGCTGCTATTACGCGGTTGATGTAAAAATACAGAGAAGTTTCGGACAGCAGCTCTGGGATGACGTATCCTCAAGGGCCGCCGCGCGTTCCCTGCTTTTACTGCTGGCAAAGCGAACCGCGCCCCCGGGCATCCGGCCGGAGGACGCGGAGGAAAAGGGTTTGTTTATCACTGATGGCAGAAAATATCATGTGTATGTGGGCGGGAAAGAAGTAACCTTTGATATTGAAGACGAAAGGGGCAAGCTGGATCTGAACCACGCGCCTGAGGATCAGATCCGAAGGCTTCTCAGGGGCGTGTTCTCAGAACAGGACACAGAACGCGCGGATACCATCACTGACAGCATACTGGACTGGAGGGACCAGGACAAACTGACAAGGTTGAACGGGGCGGAAGACCGGGTGTATGAAGAGAAAAGCCCGCCTTATCATCCGGCAAACGGCCCATTTCATCTTGTCGAGGAACTTCTGCTGATAAACGGGGTGGATATGAAGGCATATTACGGCCCCCTGGAATGGAAACCCGCTGATTCGGATACGGATAATGCCACGTGGAGGGGAGGGCTCAAGGACCTTTTTACCGTGTACAACAGCGCCGGCAACCCCGTGAAGGATCTCGCCCCGCTCCCCATCAGGGAAATCCTTGGGAATGAACCGGGCGGCCGCACCAATGCCCACCCGGTCTTTCGCGTAAACCTGGCAATGGGAACCAGGAGGCTACAGGTCTTCTGGAGGCCCGGCGGCGCTGAAACATTCCAGTTGATTCACTGGGGAGAAATGCTATCATCAGGCGAGTTATGGGATTGAAAATCAGGGGAAAAGAGCTTCTTGGCATATACCTGGGAGATTCAGGCATTGAATTCCACTGCCTTAAGGGGGGCATGGGAGGCTGGGAGTCCGTACCCGCCCCGATCACCGCGCACGAAACAGGGAGGTCAGGCGCGGAGGACCTGAAAAGGCAGCTCGGTTCCCTGCGATATTCAGCAAACAGGACCATATGCATCGGTCTTCCCAGAAGGGCCTTTTTCCTGAGGGAAATATCCCTGCCACAACTGGCTCCGGAGGAGGCGGAAAATTCCGTGAGACTCGCCATAGGCCTCCACGCCCACCTTGACCCGGAACAGATTTATTTTGACCAGATCGCCTTCTCCAGGGACGGGCAGACCACGGTTCTCCTGGCCTACATTAACAGGCACTTTCTTGATCCTTTCCTGCGCGCGATTCAGGATTCGGGCCACGGCAGGTCCCTGGGGCCGATTTCTCCGGCCACCCTTGGAATGGACATCCTTATGAGAAACATCCTGAACCTTTCGTCTCTTCCCTGTTTGTTCATGGGGTTCCAGGGCGGGGATCTTGTGGTATCCCTGCACGGAGCAGATGGCTGGGAGGGTTCCCATTTCATTGGATGGGATAAACAGGATGAAGCCATATCAAGGCTTGAGGAAATCCTGAGATGCCTGCCCGGGGCCTTTTCCTCACAGGATATTCCTGTGTACTGGAAAGGAGACCAGGCTTCCTGTCCGGAGGGTATTCCGGTAGGGGTACGGCCCCTGGCCGGCATTTCCGGCCTTGGGAAAGAGCCCCTCGCGCCTTCCTGGGCTCTGTGTTCAGCAGCCCTTGGCCTGAGTGAATATCCGGCGCTGTCCCTGCAGCCGAAGCCCAGGAAAAAACCCCTGCGAATGAGGATAAAGCCTGTCCAGTTCATGGCAGGCGCCACCGCAGCCGCGCTGCTGCTTGCTTCGGGTACACTCGGCCTCAGGCTGCACAGTTACTCACATAGGCTTGACGCGCTTCATAAGGAAGCCAGGATGCTTGACCGGCAACTGGCTCCGCTTGTAAAAATAAAGGCGCAACTGGATCAGGTCCAGGAGAAACTATCCCATATACAATCGTTTAAATCTCAGTATCCGTCGGATCTGGAGGTTTTGAAGATTCTGGCGCAGCAGACCCCCAGGCAAACATGGATCAAGATCCTGAGCATCAGGAACAACAGGTTGCGCCTTGCGGCTGAGGGGGATTCCGCGGTGGAGACAATCGCCGCGTGGAGAAAATCTCCCATGTTTTCAGAGGTGAAGATGGTATCTCCTGTTATCAAGAGCAGGGAGCAGAAGGAACGGTTTTCCGTGGAAATAATCCTGGTCTCTCCAGGCAGTTCCAAGGACGGTTAAGGTGATCAGGACTAAAGGGAAAAATCCTGTTCTGAAATACGGACTTATCATACTGGCTTTCGTCCTGTGGTACGTTGTTCTGTGGCATCCGCTTGCCACAAAGACCGCGGAGGTCAGGTCAAAGCTGCAGACAGAGGAGGCCCGGATAGAAAAGCTGAAAAAGAAACTTGAGCAGTACAAGGATTTGGACAAAAGGCTTCAGAAGTCGAGGGCTGAACTTGACAGGGCGATGGCCGGCCTTGTGCCTGGAGACACCCCGCAGCTTGTGGCGTCCAGCCTGCAGGACATGTTGCTGAAAAAGGCCTCGGAATTAAACGTCGATGTGGTTACATACAAGACCGGGCGCGTCCGAAAATGGAAGGACTATCATGTGGCAGTGGTAACATTTACCCTGGACACGAATACCCGCCAGCTGGTCCGGTTTCTTCAGAGTCTTCGCAAGGAAAACAGGCTTTACCGTATCCAGGAAATGAATATCCTGCGCATCAGGGGAAAGGGATCGCGTCTGAGGGTCAGACTGGAAATTGAGGCCCTTTGCGTGTGAGGGATTGGACACATGATCAAGCATAAATCAACATGGGAAAAGTCAATGCCGGGGAAAATCTGTTTCTGGATGTTTATTCTTGTTCTCTCAGTTATGCCTTCCATGGCATATTCCCAGCAGGATGCGCCTCCTGCCACAGAGAACCGGAACGCTGCCATCCCGCAGGTGCAGACATCTCCCTTTGAAAATGCCGCGCCCGGTGAGAAAAAACCCATAGAAATCACCCTGGACAACATGGATATCTATCCTGTGTTGGATTATATCCTGGGCGGTATCCTGGGGCTCAACTATGTGGTGGATCCGGCGATCAAGGGCACGATCTCGGTCAAAATCCGGGGAGAATATTCCAGGGCCGAGCTTTTGAATCTGTTGAACTCCATACTCCAGATCCATGGTATAGCCCTGACCAGAAATTCCCAGGGCCTTTACATGGTGGTGCGCAAGGCAAACAGCGGCAAGGTAGGGGCATCCGATGTTATTCCTCCGGGGCACAGGCCCATGGCCCCTGGAGACGTGGTCCAGGTCTTTCAGCTTCATTATCTTTCGGCCATACATGCCGCTGCGAATCTCAGGAATTTTGTGTCTCCCGGAGCCACGCTTGTTCCTGTTACCAGCCTCAACTCCCTTATCCTGGTGGATACGGCGGACAATGTCAAAAAGGTGGGGAAAATCCTCTCCCTCATGGACACCAACCTGTTCAAGGATATTTACTGGCGTGTTTACAGCCTGGAGTATACGGATGTTGAGGACATGGCTCGTGATCTCAACAAGATATTCGGCAGTGGAGGCCTGTATATGCGCCAGGGCATGGACAGGAAGGGCCTGCAGATCCTGCCTTTGAAAACCATCAACTCCCTCCTTGTGGTGACCCGGTGGAACGAACTGCTGAAGCTCGTGGATAAGTGGATCAGGGAACTGGATCAAGGCCAGTCGGATAAGGGCACCAGGGTCTATGTCTATTTTGTGCAGAACGGAAAGGCCTCTGAACTGGCAGACCTTCTGAAGCAGTTGTATACGGGTAAGGCTGCCTCTGAAAAGGGTCACAAAAAGGTGTTGGTGGAAAAAGTAAAGGAGGCAAGACCTGCCCAGTCTGCCGCAGGTGAACTGAGTGAAAAAGTTGAGATAATCCCGGACGAGGCAAACAACGCCCTTCTCATCAAGGCGTCCCCAAAAGATTATAGAATTATAAAGAACGTCCTGGCCAAGATAGATGTGGTTCCAAGGCAGGTGCTGATTGATGTGTTGATTGCAGAAGTTACCCTGGATAAAACCTTTCAATACGGTGTCGAATGGTTTCTAAAAAGCCATAGCGGGGCATATTCCTCAGATATAGTGTTGACCGATACTAACATTCAAAAGACCTTATCGGAGAATACCCCGCTTGGCACGGGTCTGGGAGGATTTTCATACACCCTCTATTCAGCCGGAGACCTTCGAAACTTGATTACCATGCTGGCTTCAAAGACAAAGGTTAACATCCTTTCCGCACCAAATATCCTGGCAGTAGATAACAAGGAGTCCAAGATTGAAGTGACACAGGACGTGCCTATTGCGACCAGTTCAACTACCAGCACTACTGAAAGCACCCTTACGCAGTCTATTCAGTATCGTAATGCCGGTGTCATTCTTAATGTAACCCCTTCCATCAACGAAAGTGGACTGGTCAGTATGAAGGTGACGCAGGAGGTCAGTGAGCCCACGGAGAAGTTGGTAGAAGTAGGTGGAAAGGACAATAAATATCCGAGTTTTACGACCCGTAAGGCCACAACCAATCTGGTGGTACAAGATGGTCATACCATAGCAATCGGGGGGCTGATGAAAAACGTAAAAAAGAAGGATCGCTCTGGTATCCCCATACTAAAGGATCTGCCGATTTTAGGCCATCTATTTGGCTGGCGAAGTTACAGCAACACCAAGACGGAACTGCTTATAACCATAACCCCTCACGTGATAAAATCCATGAAACAGGCCGACGCTCTTACCAGAGAATTCTCCCAGAGGGTGAAAGCCGTGCAGGAAATGCTGAAAAAGAACCAGGATATTGCCAAGAGGCCCGGATTCTACAAAAAAGACAATAAGAAGGGTATGAATGAGTAAGTAATGGCCTTTATTGCAGGTTACATCAGAAAGTTGAATCATCTGTCTTGTAAGGCCGTATGTGTGGTGCCCCTGACCTTTATGCTCTGTGCCGTCCAAGCCGTAATCGCGGCCGAGGGAACCAGGGGACAGGGCCAGTATGATATCATCATAAAACAAGACCCTTTTAATCCGGACCGGGGTTCCGGGGGCGAGACGGCAGGTGGCGGTTTTACGTCTGACAAAGGTCTTGGGGAACATTACCAAATTTATGGTATTATAACCGTTGGAGGAAAGAAAAGGGCCTTTGTAAAGGTGAGACCCTCTTCTGGAGTCGTTTTCAAGAAAGCCGGAGGGGCTACCAGGCCATCAAACTTCAGGACCGTTTCCATAGGGGACCTGATAGATGGTTGGAAGGTGGCGGATATAACTCCCAGGGGAATAATACTGGAATCTGGAAATGAACGGGTCTTCGTGGGGATTTTTGAATCCCCAAAGAGGGAGAGGCAGGCTGGCAGGCCGGTCAATGTCTCTTCGCCCTCAACACGGCCCGTGCCTGTATTTCCAAAACCTGGCCAGGGCCGGCCTGCACGTGGCGGAACCAGGAAGGTATTTTTCCCGCAGGGTTCCCGGTCCAGGATTTACAGGGGTAATGTAAACGCGACCGGCCTAAAACCTGTCGCACCTCACCGAGTAAAGTAGATATTCCAGTCGCTCATCAAGCTGATCCGCATATTCCGCTATGGAATAGACCTTGCCGCAACCCTTACACCTAAGGGTTACACTCCTTCAGGTCCTGCATATTTCAAGCGGGCTGTCGCAGAGTCGGCATTTGAGATTGCTTTCTCCGGAGGATTTCATTTTTTGATCTCCCGCACGCATAATTCAAGGCCTTCAGGATCCTCGACCTGATATGTTTTTACCGGCCGGTCAACCGATTTTTTTATAAGATTTGTAAGCACCTTCTTTGGGCCCAATTCCACAAAGTTTTCCACTCCTGTCTGGGAAAGGGCTGAGATTATCTCATACCAGCGGACCGGGTTACACATCTGGTCTTTCATAAGCGACCTGATCCTGTCAGGATCGGTTTCCGCCCGGGCGCTTACATTGCTGAACATAGGGACGTCGGGCCGTCTGAAGTCCGCCTGGTCCAGCGCCCTGGCAAATTCCTCTGATGGCTCTTTCATGAGGGGGCTGTGATAGGCTCCTGCTACCTTTAACGGAATGGCCCTGCCACCTTCCTCTTTTACAAGGGCGCAGGCACGGTCAATAAGGGGTTTCTCTCCGGTAATTACGATCTGTTCAGGTGAGTTGTGGTTGGCAAGGCTGATAATTCCATCCGCCTTAAGCGGTTTTATGAGGCCCTCAAGCCTGTCACGGGCAAGGCCGATCACCGCGGCCATCGCCCCGCTGCCTGTCCCGCCGGCCTGCTCCATCAATCTGCCTCGCAGGTGCACCAGCCTGAAGGTATCCTCCAGGGAAAGTGCCCCACAGGCCCAAAGGGCCGGATATTCACCAAGGCTGTGACCTGCCACGGCATCGGGTTTCAGGCCTTTTTCCATGGCGGCCGAGCCGCAAATTATATCCATTGCGGTCAGACACGGCTGCAGATTCGCGGTCTTTGTAAGTTCCCCCATGGGCCCTTCCGTTATAAGCTTCTCAAGAGGGATGCCCGTGACCTCGGCACCTGTTTTCAAAATTTCCCTTGCCTTGGGCAGGGATTCGATAAATGCCTTTCCCATTCCCACGTATTGGGAACCCTGGCCTGGAAACACAAAGGCGGTCTTCATTCCTCCAGGTCCTCCATGAAATCCATATCATCTTCCTCTTCTTCTTTATCCTTGAGGCGATGTTCTTCCACAAAAATCGTATAGTCATCCGGGGACAGGAGATCATCCAGTTCACCTGGTTGTGCCAGCTTCATCCGGATGATCCATCCGTCATCATAAGGGTCTTCGTTGATAAGGGCCGGGTTGTCCAGTATTGCGGTGTTTGTTTCGAGAACAGTACCAGTGACAGGGGAATAGAACTCCATTTCTTTGTCAAGGGTCTCGACAAATATTATCTCGTCTTCCCTGGAAAGTTCATCTCCTTCGGCTGGGGCATCTACCGAGGTGATGTTACCGAGCCTTTCCTGGATATAGTCGCTAAGACCTATTATGGCCTCGTTTTTGTTTTCTATTCTCAACCACAGATGGTCCTCGGTGTATAACAGGTCTTCCAGTATCAACATGAGACCAATCTCCTCAAACTTTCATGCTAAGTGGTGCTTCGCACCCCTGGCCATGAAAATGTTGAATGATAAATGGTGAATTGTAAATTATGGCAAGCAAATTTTTATTAAATTCAAGAGGATATAATCCCGGATCATAATTTGGCACCTTAATTTAACATTCATAATTTACCATTTAACATTGTATTTTCATCCACCTATGCTTGACATGGTTCTCCTGCAGCCTAAGTGGCCATTTTCCAGCGCCTGGTGTCCCTTTGGTTTCATATGGACAGCCCTTCGGAAGAACGAGCCCAATTCTTTAGGGGAAATGCCCCTGCGAAGGACCTTTTTTACGTCGATTTCATGGTCTGAGAACAGGCAGAGGCGAAGCCGCCCATCAGCGGTCAGGCGGATACGGTTGCATGATGCGCAAAAATGGTTACTGAGCGGGCTGATAAAGCCTAATGTTCCCGGCGCGCCATCCAGTGAGTATATGGCCGCAGGCCCTGAGTCCGGCCCTGAGTCCTGTTTTGTGAGTGTGCCAAGGCCCGATTCAATCCTTTGCATGATTTCTTCACACGTGACGAGCCTGTCTTCTGACCAGTTTGAATCACTTCCGACAGGCATAAATTCAATGAAGCGAATCTGGATGGCATACCTGGTGCTCAGCTCTGCCAGCCGTTCTATTTCATGGTCGTTGATTCCCTTCATTATGACCGCGTTAATCTTGATTGGATCAAAGCCCTGGTCAAGCGCGGAAAGTATTCCATTCCATACCTGTCCAAAAAGGTTTCTGCCGGTAATGGTGGCAAAAAGAGCCGGGTCCAGGGTATCGAGGCTGATGTTTATATGACGCACGCCAGCCGCGTATAGTTCAGGGGCAAGGTCTGCCAGGAGCACGCCGTTTGTGGTCATGCAGACCTCCCTTATACCCGGTAGTTGGGCCAGGTCCCGGGCCAGGTCAAGGATGCCGTATCTTACCAGCGGCTCTCCTCCTGTAAGCCGTATCTTCCTCAGTCCCATTTTGCCCAGTACCTGTGCGATCGTGAGGATTTCCTCGTAACGCAGCACTTCATCATGCGGCATCCAGGAAAATGCCTGCTGGGGCGCACAGTATATACAGCGCAGGTTGCACCTGTCTGTCACGGACAGACGGAGGTAGGTAAGCCTTCGGCCGTACTGGTCCATGAGAATGGATTCTGAAGCCTGTTTTTTCAAAAGAGCTGTCCTGTCTTCTCCCGCAAGATTTTGGCTCCAACGCGGGACAATTTTTCCTCTATCTTTTCATAACCCCTGTCCAGGTGATAGACCCTGGATATGGTGGTGGTTCCCTTTGCCGCGAGACCGGCGAGAACCAGGCAGGCGCTTGCCCTAAGGTCCGTGGCCATGACCGGCGCGCCCTTCAAGTCTTTAACTCCCTTGATTATGGCGGATCTGCCCTCAACATTTATATTTGCCCCTAAGCGCCTCAGCTCAGCCACATGCATGAAGCGGTTTTCAAAGATTGTTTCGGTAATGACGCTTAATCCCCCGCTGAGCGCCATGAGCACCATTATCTGGGCCTGAAGATCCGTGGGAAATCCGGGATAAGGCGCTGTTTTTATGTCCACGCTTTTGAGTTGTCCTTTTTTGGAGACCGATATGGAGCGTCCACTGATATCTATCTTAAGGCCCGTGCTCCTGAGTTTGGATATTACGGCCTGGAGGTGATCCGGCATGCAACCATCAAGAATAAGCTCTCCGCCCGAAGCGCCCACGGCCATCATGAAGGTGCCTGTCTCTATCCGGTCCGGCATGATCTCCCAGTCTACCGGGGACAAGTCATCAACTCCCTCGATGGTAAGGGTGTCTGAGCCCAGTCCCCTGATTTTCGCCCCCATCTTGTTCAGCATCTCTCCCAGGGAGACGATCTCAGGCTCTCTGGCGGCGTTCTTGATGATGGTGGTGCCCTTTGCAAGAGAGGCTGCCATCATGAGATTCTCCGTGCCGGTTACAGAGGGGATATCAAGATATATCTGTGCCCCTTTCAGCCTCCTTGCTTTTGCATCCACATAACCTTCCCGCAATTTAAGCCTTGCGCCCATAAGCTCAAGCCCCTTTAAATGCAGGTCTATGGGCCTTGCGCCAATGGCGCATCCCCCGGGAAGGGAGACCCTTGCCCTGCCTGACCTGGCAAGCAGCGGTCCCAGTACCAGGATCGAGGCCCTCATTGTACGCACAAGGTCGTATGGGGCCTCATAGCTTTTGAGGCTTGTGGAGTCCACTTCAAGGACAGGCGCGTTCCGATCGGTGGAGGCGTCAGTTTCTTCAATAGTTACCCCAAGATCGGTAAGGAGTCTTTTAAAGGTATAAATATCCCTGAGCCGGGGAAGGTTACGGATGGAAAAGGTGCCTCCCGTGAGAAGGGTGGCAGCCAGTACGGGCAGCGCGGCATTTTTTGCGCCGCTCACCCGTATATTGCCTCTCAGGCGGTGCCCGCCTTCTATTGTCAGTTGATCCATATATGAACTCGATCCGGGGGCGCCTTACCTTGGCGCCTTGCCCTTGTGCCAGATATATACTATGGGGCTTGCTACAAACACCGAGGAGTAGGTTCCCACTATGACCCCTATCATGAGGGCAAAGGCGAAATCATGGATAACCACCCCGCCCAGGAAGAACAGGCACAGTATAACAAAAAGAGTGGTCAGAGACGTGATGACGGTGCGGCTCAACATCTCATTTACGCTTTTGTTGATTATTTCCGCAAAAGACAGTTTTCTTTGCTTCCGCATATTTTCCCTTATACGGTCAAAGACAACCACCGTGTCCGTAAGGGAGTAACCCGCGAGAGTCAGAAGCGCGGTCACGATAAGCAAGGTGATTTCCTTGTTGAAGATATAAAACATGCCAAGGACCGCGAGTACATCATGGAAGGTGGCTATGGCGGCCGCTACACCGAAACTGAGATTAAACCTGAAGGCAAGGTAGCCGATTATGCCCGCAAGGGATATGGCGATGGCGAGCATCGCCTTGTTTCTGAGTTCCCCGCTTACCTGTGATCCAATCTCCGCCTTGCTTTCCATGGTGAACTTCAACCCGGGAAGCCCTTGCTTCAGGGCCTTGCTTATGGTGGTTTCGACATCGGTCACTGTGGCAACCGACCGTTTGACCCTTATGATGAACATATTCTGCCCGGGGATATCCTGAAGGCTGTAACCCTTTATGCCCGCCTGGTTGAGCACCTGTCTTACTTTACCCAGCTTGAAGGGTTTATCGGCCTTGTAATAGACCATGGTCCCGCCTGAAAAATCCACTCCCAGGTTGGCTGCGCCGCGCGAAATCTGGATAAAGGCCACGATACCCATAGCTACCAGTACGCCGGAGATGGCAAAGGCTATCTTTCTAAGGCCTATAAAGTCGAAATTGGTTTTTTTGACGACCTGCAGGAAGGTAAGATCCTTCAGGAGCCTTTTTGACAGCATCCAGTCGTATACCATCCTGGTGCCGAAAATAGCGGTAAAGAGGTTGATTATGATGCCGGCAGACAGGGTAACGGCAAAACCCTTTATGGGGCCTGTGCCGAAGAGAAACAGGGCCATGGCCGTGATAAGCGTGGTTACGTGGGCGTCAACAATAGTCCAGAATGCCTTGTCATAACCCCCGTCGATAAAGGCCTTAAGCGGTTTGCCAAGCGCCTTTTCTTCTCTCATTCGCTCGAATATAAGCACGTTTGAATCCACGCCCATGCCGATGGTAAGAATTATACCGGCGATACCTGGCAGGGTCAGGGTGGCATGGAACAGGGAGAGTACCGCCATGAGGAACAGAAGGTTCAGGATCATGGCTATGTCGGCCACAAGACCGGAAAACATGTAATAGATGATCATGAACACGATTACTACTGCCGCACCCAGCAGGCCTGAATACAATCCCCTCTGGATAGAGTCCTTGCCAAGGGAGGGGCCCACGGTGACGTTTTGAATGATCTTGACCGGGGCAGGCAGGGCACCAGCCCTCAGAACGATGGCGAGGTCAGATGCCTCTTCATGGGTGAATGATCCTGTGATCTGTGCGTGGCCGCCGCCGATTCTTTCCCGGATTACCGGGGCGGAACGGACAACTCCATCAAGGATGATGGCCAGACGTTTGCCCACGTTTTCCCCTGTAATTTTTTCAAACAGCTTTGCGCCCCTGTCTGTGAATTCAAGGGCCACATAGGGTTCATTGTACGTCCCTCCGATGCGGACATGCGCTGTTTTGACCGCGTCTCCTGTCATGAGGACCTTATCCTTTAAAAGGATGGGGCGTTTAATTATCCTGCCTGTTTTTGAATCCATGTCCTTCAGGAAATATATGCGGTCTCCGCTGGGGATCTGGCCTTTGAGGGCCTCATTAATGGCCTTGATGTCATTCGCGTTGGTCAGCCTTCCGTCTTCAATGGCTTTGCGGATAAGCGCGTTGAGATCTAAGCCTGCATCATCATCCACCAGCTTGAACTCCAGCTGAGCGGTCTGCCCGATGAGTTTAAGGGCCCTCTTGGGATCCTTTACGCCTGGAAGCTGTACGACTATCTCGTTTTTCCCCTGGCGTACAATTACGGGTTCGGTAACTCCAAATTGGTCTATCCGGTTGCGGATAATCTCAAGGGACTGATCAACTGAATTTTCTTCTATGAATTTACGTTCCTTCTGTGCGAGTGCCAGGGTAATAACAGGGAAATTCGTATTGTCCTTAACATTAACCAGCTCCAGGTTGGGAAAATTTTCCTCCAGAACCTGTTTCACCTTGTCCAGTGCAGATTTGTTGGGCAGGGCAAAAACCACCTGGTCAGGGACCTGGCTTTTTCTCCTCACAAGGGTGATATGTTTCTCGGCCATCGTGTCTTTGAGATCCCTTGCCGCGAGATTCGTGGCATTCTCTATGGCCTTTTCCACGTCAACCTTGAGAATAAGATTCATGCCTCCCTGGAGATCCAGGCCGAGCTTGAGCCCCTGGCTGTATACGTATTTCTTGAACCACTGGGGCGTGCCTTTATAAAAGGCCGGGAGCACAAGGATAACGGATAAAATGATGAGCGATATCATCAATGCGAATTTCCAGCGCAGTCCTTTAGGCATAGTTTCCTTCTCCCTGAAATTGTGAATGATTTTAAATGTCGCCCTTTTTCTGGGCATGCCTGTCGGCTAATTTTAAAAATACTTCCAAAACAAATTCTTTTAGTAAAATACTCAGGACTTGGCAAGACCTGAGTCTGTCCGGAATCCAGGGAAACTAATTCCCATCACATAGGCAAACAATTCCCCGGGGCCTTATAGTTCCCTTGGGAAATCCGGATAAACTGTTTTTACGCTTCATGAACTATCTGTTTTCCCAGAAGAAATATTTTTGGGCCCAGGCGCTTCCTTGCTTGGGGGCAAAGGCACGCGTATTGCGTAAAAAAAACGGCGAAAGAGGTGTGATAACAGAAAAGGAGTCTCTTGTAATGAATTTCACCCTCCTTATAAATGATGCTGGACCTGCCGTACAGATGCCAGGCATCCAGGCAAAGGCGTCCGGCAGCCTGGTCCGGCAGCCGGGAAAATCCGCCTTCAGGGCGGTGCTGAGACAGGTGGGCCAGGAACACGGGCATTTTGCCTCGTCCCAGATCCGGGCGCTGGATGGGGAAGGAAAGATAATTCCGGGCCAGGTGACGGCATCTGAGGCTCAAAAACTTCTTGTCAAGATACAGGGGCTTCTTTCCTCAATCAAGGGTTCTGGGCTCGTTGCCGGTAAGGTAGATCCTGCAATTGAGAAGGATCTGATATCAAAATTGAAGGAGTTGCTCGGCGGTGACGGGCAGGCAGAGGTAAATGCCGACCTGATGTCCCTTCTGGCGGCGCTTACAGGCATTCAGCGGGAATCCGGATCTACTTCCTTCTGCCTTAATGCCGGGCGTGGAAATCCTGATGATCTCCAGGTCCTCCTGGAAGATATTTCCAGGGGGTTTTTGAGTTGTGCCGGGGCGGGAGATAAAAACAGGTCCCTTGCCGCCAAGAGGCGTATCCAGGCGAATAATAAGAACCAGGTTTTCAGTTTTGGAGGCGGGAAGAGTGTCCTTTCGGGCGGTAAAAAAGGGGAGCAGGGAGCGGATATTCAGAAGCAAAAGGCGGCGGCGGAGAAAATAAAGTCCGGAGACAGGGGGGCCGCGTCCATGGAGAGTGCGGACAAGACAGATTTCCCTTTCCCTGGTCCATTTTCAGTGGATGAAATGCAAAGAAAACAGATTTCAGGCTTTTCGGGTCTGAAAAAAGGATCAAAAAAAGAATCCCAAAAGCGGGATGTGACGCCTGCTTTAAAGGACAGGGGGGCGCTGCATAAACATTTCCGGTCAGGGCAACCCCAGGTTGCCGACGGGATCCGGTATGCGAAGCAGGAGGCGAAGATACATAGGGACAATAAAGGGGAAAGTGGCAGCCCCCAGTCTTCTTCTGGTGTTGCGGAACAGGTTACAAGCAGGATGTATGGCAATTCCGCAACGCCGAGGCCGGGCAAAAAGGCGGCGCACGGCCCGGGCAGGCCGGTAACGGTAAGACACTCCGGTCCTGAGGAGAAGGGTATGGATAGCGGGTTAAATACGCCGCTGAAACCCGGAGGCGCGGAGATAAGGGAAAAAAGTCCTTTGTGGAAGGCCTCCGGCCATGCGGCGCCTGTGTCAGCGGATGTAAATCCGGGTCATATGGGGCATCAGGTTCATTCCGGCATAAATGATGTTTCTATACCCGGCTCCATGAATGTCTCCCCTTCCCTGGCAGCGGCTGGCCCGGTGATTGAAAAAATCCATGAAAATAACACCTTGAGAACAGAGGTAATAACCCAGTTAAAACATACCATGTTGGGTGCCATGAACATGAACCGGAACCGGGCGGTGTTACAACTGCATCCGCCGGAACTCGGCAGCGTGCGAATAGAGATAACGGTTCACCAGCAGGGCGAGATCCACGCGAGTTTTTTGGCGGGCACTCACGAAGTAAAACATATTATCCAGGCAGGGTTGAATGATCTGCGGGACCAGCTTTCAAGCAATGGATTCCATCTTGGAAGTTGCAATGTTGATGTAAGCGGACAGGGCGCGGAACAGCAGGCACAGAAAAACTGGGACGGGCCTGTTTTCCCTACTGTAGGGCATCGTGCGGAACAGCAGTCGGATGGGCCTATCTTTACATCCAGGGCCGCTTCGGCATCAGGACATAAGGCTGGCGTACATATTGTGGTGTAATTTTTTTGCAATGCGAGGTTAAAATGATTTCAGGCACAGGAGCGTCATCACCTCAACAGACCCAGGACAATGGGATTAAGTTTGTGTCGCCGGAAAAACATGCAAGTCTGACAAAGGATGATTTCATGAAGCTGTTTGTGACCCAGCTTCAGTATCAGGATCCCATGAATCCCATGAATTCGGCTGATATGTCTTCACAAATAGCCCAGTTCAACATGGTTGATCTCATGTACAAGAACAACGATGCCATGAAACAGCTCGTGGAATCGGATCAATCCAGGACAAGGCTTGAGGCGGTTTCCTACCTTGGACATGAGGTGCGTTACAAGGGAAATGAGCTACAGGTTACAAAGGACGGCCCGCTTCCCTTTGATATAAAAAATACCGATCCGGTCGCGTCCTGCGTAGTCACCATCAAGGACGCGAACGGCGCGCTGGTGAAGAGGTGGAACATGGGAGCTCTTTCTCCCGGGAAGCACGATCTGGGATGGGACTGCACCAATATGTCCGGGGATGCCGTTAAGCCTGGTAGCTATAAGGTAGATATAAAGGCGCTGGATAAAAAAGGAGAAAAAGTTTCGGTGACCACTTGGACATCGGGCAAGATTTCCAGGGTGGAATATCCAGACAAAGGCCTCCCGCTTTTGTCGATTAAGGATGGCCCTGAAGTTGCGTTAAATAAAATACGGATGGTCGGTCCTTAAATTTTCCGGCTGGTCAAGGAGGTAGATAAATGGGGCTTACAAGTTCGCTTTATTCCGGTGTTAGCGGCCTGGTTAACATGGGAACCGCAATGCAGGTTATTGGCGATAATATCTCAAATGTGAATACTACTGGTTTTAAGGCATCGAACGCTACCTTTCAGGACATAATGGCTCAGTCCATAAATACCGCCAGGGGAGGATCTCAGGTGGGCAGGGGCTCATCAATAGCGGATGTCAGCCCGCTTTTTACCCAGGGGTCCTTTGAGAGCACCTCTTCCCCTTTGGATCTTGCCATTGCCGGAAACGGTTTTTTCATGGTTACAAACCCAAAAATGGAAAACAGCCAGTATTTTACCCGGGCGGGGCAGTTTCATCTCGATCAGTATGGATATATGGTAAATCCCGCCGGAATGCGGGCACAGGGCTGGGCAATGGAGGTGCAGCCATCAGGCAACTCGGAAATCGTGGGTTCGATAAAAGACATACAGATAACAAATTCTTCTCCCCCTGTTGCCACCTCCCAGAGTACCATAGCAGTGAACCTTGATAGCCGGACAACAAGTCCGGTGGATGCGAGAAGCCTTGAAAAGGCCTGGATCCAGAAAGCAGGAACCCTTTCCCCGAACGTGGACTATGAATACAAAACTACCCTGAATGTCTATGACAGCCTTGGCAATGTCCATGAACTCACCGTGTTTTTTGACAAGGCGCAGGGTGAACGGGAATGGGAATTCCTGGTAACCATGCCGCAGGATGAGGACAAGAATATCTTCGCAACTATGCCAAAAGCCGCTCCGGATGACCGCGGCCTCCTCATGAGGGGATACATACATTTTACCCCGCAGGGTAATATAGACAGCATATACAGTAAATATTGCCCGGGAATAGGTGATATAGACCAGACGATAAGCGGAACTCCGTCGGCCAACTATGCGAACACCAAGTTTTATGCCTCAGCCAGCACCACTGAACTCAAATTCAGGATAGAGGATATTGAGGATCTGCCTGCCGCGCCTGAAATGGACAGCACCACGGGAGATTATGTGCTGACCGACAAGCCCTCCGTTTACCTGGACAATGATGGAGACGGCTCAGGTGATGACCAGTATTATATCGTTGCTTACGATCCATCCACACAAGAGATAACTCTCACGGATAATGCCGATCCTGCTTCAGCTGATGCCTTCATCGCCAAGCTGACCACTTCCAACACGGAAAATGTTCAGCGTTTTGGCACCAGGGTAAATAGTTTTTACGACCCGTCAGGCCCCAGTACCCTTACCCTGGATGATACCATAGGCAACGAACTCGAACTGGATACGCTGTATAAAATTGATCCAGAGGATGAGACCACCTACGCTCATTTTCTTTCCGGAGGCGATCCCTATACTGTAACCTCGTTTGACTATGATAATATGACCGCAGTGGTGCGCAATGATACCACCCTTGCGGAAACTACCTATTCTATCCGTTCATCTGATATCCAGGGGGACTGGTTTGATGCCTCGTATGGTGACCATAATTACCCGGAGTTGAAGGCCTATTTCCTGCCTCCTTCGGGCTCCGTCGAGCAGACCACGGGATGGGATACATCTTCCCAGCTTATTGAGATTAATTTTGGCGCGTCTCCGGATACCGTGACGCGAAACAGTGACGGAAGTTTTACCGTATCTCCCAACTGGAATTCCGAGGCAATAACCACTACCCAGTACGCGAACAGGTCCAGTACGCTGTTTTATGATCAGAACGGATTTGGTCCGGGTTTCCTTGAATCTGTTAATGTTGACTCGGAAGGGGTTATCTCCGGCCATTATTCCAATGGACGTATTATTGAATTGGCACAGTTGGCCCTCGCACGTTTCAGCAGCCCCACTGACCTTTCCAAGGAAGGCGGAAACCTGTGGGCGGAGACCACTTCTTCAGGTACGCCCGTCACCGGTCCTCCGAGAACCAATGGCCTTGGTTCCATTGCGGCGAACGCGCTCGAGCAATCTACCGTGGATATGGGTACGGAATTCGTTAAACTCATAACCACCCAGCGGGCCTTTCAGGCCAACTCCAAGGTTATTACCACTACGGATAACATGCTAAATGATCTTATCAACATGAAACGGTAGTCCCGGACAGCGTTTTTCCCTTTTTCCGGAACGCACCTTTTATAGATACAGGGTTTATTTTTGTAGCCCCATGCGCCGAAAGGCGCATGGGGCTTTTGGCATGCTACTAAAGCAGTACCGCATGTCCGGATGGTATGCCATGCTGATGTTGAATCAAAATTGTGGCACGCAACCAGCCATTCCTTCCGACAACAAGGAAATTAAACGATTATCCCTGATTATGCGCTTCAAATGTCTGAAGAAAATAATTTCATTGAATTATTACATGGTTAGCATGTGTTTGTTCCCGTTGTGCCTTCACCCAAAAGGTGAAGTTCAATCCATGATAAATCCTCAGGCATTTGAAGCCGCAAGGGGCTCTCAAGTTTACCGAATCTGCTGCGTTGTCGGGCAGTTGAAGTACCAAAGTACGTCTGTGTGCCCTTCGCCTCGCATCTTCGGCAAACTTGCGAACTGCATAATCCGGGATTATGTTAAGCAATTGTTGGATAAGAGTGTTAATAAACTGGAATTTAACCGAAAAGGTGGCAGAGAGCAGCTGATACAGCAAAAAACAGAGGTATAAGAAGGAGGAAAAAACTGCCCTCCACCAATGATTCCAACCTCAGGTTCTGCCCGATACGTCCCCGTAGAAAACGCTTTGATAGCCATATCATGTACAGACTGGGAATGGCCAGAATAAGGCCGCGCGCTGGCAGCAGGCCTGTTGCCCATGAAAAAATGGAAGCAACCACCTCACCCCAGGCCATTATGGTTACAAATCTTACCACCCTTTTTTCCCCGATCAGTACGGCAAGGGTCTCTCTTCCAACAATACGATCTCCCTGGACGTCCAGCACCTCTAAGAGTGCCGTCCTGAGATATACCAGGGTTCCTACCAGGAAGAATACCATCCATTGATCCAGGCGTATTTCAGAAGGCCATTTGTCCGGAACTGCCAGCACGCAGACCGCGGCCCAGGCAAGGGACACGAAAAGGGTCTTTGAGCCTGGAAGATTTCTCAGGCTGTTTGGAGAATGCCTGCCCGGCAGAATTGGCATGGCGTACAGTACTCCGAACAGGGAGAGTAATACCAGCAGGATAAAGGAGGGCATCCCTATTACCCACGCCAGAAGCATGCTGCATGACATGGCCGCAAGGGAGGTAAGCACAAAAACCATTCTATGCCTTGCCATAAATTTGGCCCGCAGGGGATCATTGAATTCCCCTGCCTTCCTGTCTATCAGGCGATTCAGGGTGTGCATGGCATAGATATAACAGAAGGCCGCTGGGACGGACGGCGAAAAGGAGAGGAACGAAGCAGCGGAATCACGGGCCTCCAGGATAAAGGCAGACGCCCACGCAAGGACGCCTCCCGCAAGGGCGGTGAGCAGATTGGTCTCGTGCAGGAACCTGACCAGTCTGTACATAAATTTATACCAGACCGGTTCGTGGGCACCGGGCAGGGACTGAATTTCTCTGACGATTCTGTTTATAACCCAGTTAGGAGTTGAGGCACCGGCCGTAATGCCCACATTCCTGAAATTCGCAAGTACCTCTCTGTCCAGATCATCTTCGGTCTCCACAGGAATTGAGGTCTTGCCGCATTCAACAACGATTTCGGCCAGCCTGTGCGTGTTTGCGCTCTGTTTTCCGCCAACCACAACGACAGCATCTGTCTCGGATGCGAGCCTTTTTACCTCGGCCTGGCGTTTATGAGTAGAGTTGCAAATGGTGTTAAAGACCTTTCCTCCGGGAAATCTGTCCAGAATCTGCCGTGACCACCGGGCGAACCGTTCCTGGTCCTGGGTCGTCTGGGCCAACAGGATATAAGGTCCGGGATCAGGACCGGACAGGAAAAGCCGCAGGTCCTCGTCGTTCGCGATCAATGTGCCCTGGGCACCTGCGTAGCCCATAATGCCTAAAACCTCGGGATGTCCCCTGTCCCCCACGAGCAGAACCTGCAAACCCCTTCCGGCATAGTGCCGGGCAAGCATCTGGACCTTTATCACCCTTGGGCAGGTGGCGTCCAGAACCTTGAATCCCGCTTTGAGAATGCGTGCCTTGTCATCCGGACAGACACCATGTGCCCTGATGATAACCGTGCCATGGCCGTGATCCGGGATTTTCTCGAGGACATGAACGCCCCTTGCCTCAAGCAGCATCAGGGCAGATGGATTGTGGATAAGGGGTCCGTATGTAAAGACCGGCGGTTCGGCCTTCTGGGCTGCATCAAGGGCCATGGACATGGCCCTTCTGACCCCCATGCAGAAACCGGCCACTTTGGCAATCTGAAGATTCATGATGTAGCGCTACCGGAGCGAATCCTTCCCTTCAATCCGGGAATGACGCCCTTACTCATTCACCACGATGGCTGAAAGATCTCCTATCCGGAGGAAAAGCCGTGAAATCTGCCACAAAAGAGCCCTCCTGTTGTTTCTGACCCTTTCATCTTCAGCCATAACGAGCACATTATCAAAAAAATTGTCCACATGGGGCCTGATGGTGAGCAGCTGGACAAAGGCCTTTTCATATGCGGCCTCATCCACCGCTTCGCCGGCGCTCTCGCCCTTTTCAGCCCCTAACAGGCTGTTCATCGTCTGTTTCAGGGAGACCGCAGCATTATAAAGCCTCTTTTCTTCATCAGCCTCCATGAGTTCGGGAGAGACTTCACCGCCTTCATAGTCCTTGAGGATATTCATTACCCTTTTAAAGGCGAGACTGAGGGATTCAAATTCGCCTCTTTTCCTTACAGCCGAAAGGGCCTTGATCCTGTACAGACAATCCAGCGGATTTTCGAACCCGGCCCTGATGGCGGCCTCGATTATATCCTGCCGGAAGCCCCTGGCTATTAAATCGAAGACAAATCTGCGCTGGAAAAACCCGATTATTTCCTCGACCAGCCCGTCTTCAGCCTCGGACCGGATGTCATAAATCAAACCAAGCGCCTGGCGCGTCAGTTCCGTCAGGGACAATGACCAGGATCTCGATTCCAGAATGGAAAGGATTCCCAGCGACAGGCGCCTCAGCCCGTAAGGATCGGCCGTGCCCGACGGCCTGAAGCCTATGGTGAAGGTTCCGCAGATGGTATCTATCTTGTCCGCAATGCTGCATATGGCCCCCGCCGCGGTTGCGGGAAGATCCCCGCCCGAACGCACCGGCAGGTAATGTTCCTCTATGGCCCTGGCGGTTTCCGGAGATTCTCCGGAGACAAGCGCGTAAACCCGGCCCATTGTTCCCTGAAGCGTGGGGAATTCCCCTACCATTTCCGTAAGGAGATCCGCCTTGCAGAGGAACGCGGCCCTCCGGACGACATCAAACTGATCCGGAGCCAGCCGTTCAGCAAGGTGTCCCGCCAGGGTCCGGACCCTTTTTGTCTTGTCAAGCAGGCTGCCTAATTTTTCATGAAAAACAACTCCGGATAACTCAGGCACAAAGGCCTCGAGGGGCCTTTTTTTGTCCTCCCTGAAGAAAAATGCCGCGTCACTCAGCCTGGCCCGTATCACCCTCTCATGCCCTTCCCTGACCAGCTCTACCCTGGGTGAAAGTGTGTTGTTAACCGCTATAAAATTGGGAAGCAGATTCCCTTTATCATCCACCACGGCAAAATATTTCTGGTGCTCCCGCATGGCTGTTATCAGCACCTCTTTGGGCAGTTCCAGAAAAGAACGGTCAAAGGAACCGCAGACAGCGGAAGGAAATTCCGTGAGATAGGTGTTCAGTTCCAGAAGCCTCTGGTCCGGGAGAATGCGGCCTTTTTCAACTCCGGCGGCCCGTTCAGCGGCATCCAGCACCATTTTTTGCCGTTCGTCCGGGTCAGGTATCACATGTGCCTTTCTCAGGGTCGACAGATAGGCGTCACAATCCGCATTTTTCAGTTCTATCTGCCCCGGAGCCATGAATCTGTGTCCTCTGGACTGCCTGCCTGATTCCACGCCGGCCATGGAAAAAGGCACAGGGTCCTGACCATACAGGGCAACTATCCAGCGAATCGGCCTTGCGAACCTGAGCCCGCTCGCCTCCCAGCGCATGGTCTTTGGAAACGGTATGGAAGTAATGATCTCAGGCAGGATCGTTTTTAGCAGCTCACTGGTGTCCCTGCCCGAAACAATCTTTCGCAAAACAGCATAGGGACCCCGCTCCGTGTCCTTTACCGAAAGGTCAGCCACATCAACGCCATGCTTTTTTGCAAAACCTTCGGCCGCCCTTGTTGGCGAACCGTCTTTGGCAAACGCGACCTTGGCGGGAGGTCCGACCTGGATTTCCTCTCTGTCCGGCTGCCTGTCAGCCAACCCGTTTACAGAAACGGCTAATCTCCTTGGCGTACCAAATACCTTTATGGAATCCAGGGATAGAAAATTTTTCTCCAGGCGTCCCCGGATCGAGGACTCAAGATATTTCAGGGCAGGTGGAATAAAGGAGGCGGGAATTTCCTCTGTGCCGATTTCGAGGAGCAAATTATTTTTATTCATGTCCACAGCCCTCCCTTTCCCGTTCGGCCAGGGCCTGCACGTAACGCTCTGCCGATCGCCGGGCAAGTTTTCTGACCCGGCCTATATGGGCGGTTCTCTCCGCTACGCTGATGGCCCCCCTTGCATCCAGGAGGTTGAAGTAATGTGAGCATTTTAAACACTGGTCATAGGCCGGAGAAACCAACCCAAGATCCAGAAGCCTGTGGCCTTCCCTTTCGCAAAGTTGAAACATCTGCCTGAGCGTGTCCACGTCTGCCGCCTCGAAGTTGTATCGTGAGTACTCCACCTCATCCCTGTGATGCACGTTTCCGTAGAGTACCTTTTCGTTCCACTTGAGGTCAAAGACATTGTCTATGCCCTGGAGATACATGGCGATACGCTCCAGGCCATAGGTAAGCTCCACGGAAATAGGGTTGACATCTATGCCCCCCACCTGCTGGAAATAGGTAAACTGGGTAATCTCCATGCCATCCAGCCATATCTCCCATCCAAGCCCCCATGCGCCAAGGGTGGGAGACTCCCAGTCATCCTCAACAAATCTGACATCGTGTTCCGTGAGATCCAGTCCGAAACTGGAAAGACTGTTAAGATACAGATCCTGTATGTTTTCCGGGGCGGGCTTCAGGACAACCTGATACTGGTAATAATGCTGAAGCCTGTTGGGGTTTTCACCATAGCGTCCGTCTGTGGGCCTCCTTGACGGCTGCACATACGCCACCCTCCTGGGGTCTGGCCCAAGAGATCCAAAAAAAGTGGCCGGATGAAAGGTGCCTGCCCCGACCTCCATGTCATACGGGTGCAGAAGCAGACAACCCTGTTTTGCCCAGTAATGGTTCAACGCGGTAACAAGTTCCTGAAAGGTCATAATCCTTTTCCTTAATCAGTAATCAATAAGTAGAATGCAATGGAAACTGAAAAGTTATAATCTTTTAGCCGCGTATTGCAAGACCGGGATTTAGTTCCAGTGGAAATTTTGAGTGGGCGGCGTTGCCAGATTTTCCTGGCAGGGCCTTGCTGTCAAGTCCTCCGGCCGTTCAAACCGCAGTAGGCACAGAGTGAAGGAACGGGGAATTCGTCCGTATCAGGTGTCATTCGAGTCCAAGACTTTCCCCATCTGAAAGTTTATATGGAATCTGCCAGTCTTCTTCCCTGATTCCCGGCGCGACAATGCAGTTAATTCCCACCCTTGCTTCCCCGGGAACAGAAGCCCATTTCCCGAGCAGGGTGAGGCCAGCTGAGAGATGCCCCGGATAACGCCGGTTTGAGACCTGCTCATTGCCTTTCCCTACCACCGACATATCGCCTATTTTTACCTTTTTGTCAGCGATTGTTTTGTGCACCTCGGCCCTTCTGCCCACTACGGTATCGTGCATTATGACGGAGTCCTCGACCCTGGCCCCCGGCTCCACCACAACACCAGGGGACAAGATAGACCCTTTCACCTCGCCGCCTATTACACATCCAGGGGCCACCGCGCTGTTTACCACCCTGGCACCGGGAAGGATCCTTGCGGGCGGTCGATCGTACACCATCCCGTCTCCCTCGACATTGGTGGCGATACCCCACATCTCGGGTGACAGTCCGCTGGCTTCATCCAGCAGATCCATGTTGGCATCCCACAGGGCTTTTACCGTGCCCACGTCTCTCCAGTATCCATGGAATCTGTATGCGTAAAGTTGTCCGTCCTTCATGGCGGCGGGCAGAATATGATGCCCGAAGTCCACTTCCTTGCCGGCTCTCAAAGAGCTCAGGAGATAATCCGTGTCAAAGACGTAAATTCCCATTGACGCCAGATTGGACCGGGCCTTCGCGGGCTTTTCTTCCCATTCGACTATGCGGTTTTTTTCATCCACTATCCCAATGCCGAATTGTGAGGTCTGCTCCCAGGGGACCTCCATCATGGCCACGCTGACCTTTGCCCCAGATTCCCTGTGGCGCTTTACCATGTCCCTGTAATCCATATAATAGACATGATCACCGGAGAGTATCAGAACCTGCCTTGAGGATCGGGCCTCAATAAAATCCATGTTCTGTCTGACCGCGTCCGCCGTGCCCTTATACCAGTCTGAATCCTTTTCCCCGGTACGCGGAGGCAGTATTTTTACCGCCCTTGTCCGCCCCACAAAATCCCAGGCGGCCCCTGTGCCAATATGCCCCATAAGAGACAGGGGTTTATACTGGGTCAGAACCGCAACCTGGGCGAGCCCGGAATTCATTACGTTGGACAGTGCGAAATCGATGATTCTGTATATTCCTCCAAAGGGCACCGCTGGCTTGGCCCTGTGCTTGACAAGGATATTAAGCCTGCTTCCCACTCCGCCTGCAAGGATCATGGCTAGGGTATCACGCATATTCGTCGCCTCATCATGGAATTTTTATGCCTGTGAACAATGTAGATCGTATAAGAATAACACAGGAAACAGAACTGTAAAACTCGAAGACTCACCGTTTCGCCTGGATCATCGTTTGTTTTGTCTAAGCGGGATTTCGCGGGAAATATCACATGGCCTGTGGATTCGTTTTATACCACGCCGGGCCGGGGCGCCGGGGACAAGGCCTCCGGCTTCAGGGATAACGCGGCCTGCATGGGAATACTTTCCACACAGATTCTTTGGGAGATCTTCGTAAAACAACGGTCTTCGTTTCTGTAAAACCTGCGGGATGCCAGCGGGCCCGCGCTATTTTTTTCGGACCGTAATTTTTTCAACGATTTTCCTGTAGTAAACCTGGTGTTTTTCCAGGTTTATCGGGCTTCTCCGCAGCATGTTGGCCTTGGTGACCAGGAGATTCAGTTTGCGGGCCTGCCTGTAACGCTCACGTTCGTCCTCCATGTTCGCCAGCAGGTCGGTTGCGTCCCTTATCTCCTTTTCCGCCAGGAGTTCAGGAGGCAGGAACCCGGCGTTTTTGAGAATTTTATAGGCCATCCTGAGATCCGGCGGGACAAAGGAATCATCCTCAAAGACAAGGGGTTTGCCACGGCCCTCCAGGTTTTCAAATTCTCCCTTGTTTATGGCCTCCTCTATCCTCATTTCCGCAATCCGGGTAAAATCATACATGGTCAACCCCGAAATCCAGGCACTGAAGCCACACAGACACGAGGATCGCACTTCAGGCCTTGAGTTATGTGGATGAAACTAATAGGTTAAGGCAACCCGTGAATATGAATCTAACATTATTTATTGTGAAAATACAGTCTTGAATGGTAAAAGCTCAAAGCTCAAAGCTCAAGGCTGAAAGCTGAAAGCTCAAGGCTGAAAGCTCAAGGCTCAAGGTAAAAGATTAAGGATATGATTTTTGCCTTATCCCTTTGAGCTTCCGACTTTGAGCTTTGAATCAACCTTCATGCTCAGCATGAAATTTTAGGCGGGATTCATAAAAACATGCTCTTGGAATTAAGTCTGAAAGACTTTGTGCTCATTGACCAGGTATCCATAACCTTTCCGAAAGGCCTCAGCGTGATGACCGGTGAGACAGGCGCGGGGAAATCCCTGCTGGTCGGAGCCATCAAGCTGCTGTTAGGAGCCAAGGCCAATTCCGGGATGGTCCGGCCCGGCGCGGATCAGGCCGTGGTCCAGGGGGTCTTTGAGGCGCGCCGCGACACACAGAAAATGATGGAACAGATGGGGATCCCGGCAGACGAAGAGCTCATCGTCCGCAGGATCGTCTCTGTTACCGGCAGGGGCAGGACATATGTAAATGGCGCCATTGTAACCCTGCAGGACCTGAAAAGGCTGACCGGCGCCCTGTCCAGCATTGCCAGCCAGCACGATTACCAGGCCCTTTTGAAAAAGGATTTCCACAGGATCTGGCTTGATAGCTTCTGTGGTATAGAAACCCAGGTGGGCGACCTGGCCCTGCTTTATGACAGGCTGAAAAAATTACGGAAACAGATCTCGGAGTTGAAATCCGGCAAGGACCTTATCCAGGCGGAAATCCGGGAGCTGGAGGACCAGGCCCGCAGGATAGACCAGGTCTCACCCGTGGCCGGGGAAGACCAGGGACTTGAGCAGGAACTCAGGGTGCTCAGGTCGGCCGAGGACCTGAGAGACCTGGGATCGTCATGTTTTCAGAACCTTTACGCCGGCAGGGGCTCTGTGCACGAAACGCTTCACCAGTGCGCCCAGGACCTTGAACGCATGAGCCGGCTTGACCCATCCCTTTCCACCGCCACGGAAGAACTCCGGGCCGCCATGTATCAGGCCCAGGAGGTCTCCTTCACGCTCAGAGATTACCTGGGATCCCTGGATTCCGACCCAGCAAGGTTGAAAAAGGTGGAACAGCGCCTTTATGAACTGAGAGAGCTGATCCGGGACCATGGCCCAACCATCGAAGACGTCCTTGCCTATAGAGACGAAATCGAAGAACGTCTCGCACGGCTGACAGCAGGGCAGGACGACCTTCCAAGGCTCGAATCCCAGAGAGAAGATGCGGAAAAGGAACTTTTGCAGGCCGCCGGAGATGTATCCGGTAAGCGCGTCCGGGGAGCCGTCCGGCTGTCAAAAGCGGTGCAGATCGAGCTGAGGGGCCTTAACATGCCTCAGGCGGCGTTTGAGGTGTCGGTAAAGGCACCCGGGCATCCTGTGCCGGAAGATGTGGGCCCCAACGGCATGGACCGGGTGGAATTCCTGTTCAGCCCTAATCCGGGCCAACCGCTGAAACCACTTTCAGCCATTGCCTCCGGCGGAGAGCTCTCCAGGGTCATGCTGGCCATAACCGTGGTCCTCGCGGGCAGGGCCCGGGTTGAAACCATGATATTTGATGAAATAGACGCGGGCATCGGGGGAGAGGTGGCCAACCGGGTCGGGGAACGGCTGGCGCGTCTTGCCCGTTCCGGGCAGGTTATAGCCATAACCCACTTTCCCCAGATCGCATCCAGGGCGGATTTTCACCTGAGGGTAAGCAAACAGGTGTCCAGTGGCCATACCAGGACCTCGGTCAGCGTACTGGACCAGGATGGACGCCTGAGAGAACTCACGAGGATGCTCGGAGGGGAGGGCGACGAGGCCACGCGGTATGCCCGGAAACTTCTGGGCATGGAGGGCTGACATGCAGGGGAACAGGCCTGCCCTCTGCCTGGTACTTTTCTCCGGGGGCCTGGACAGTATCCTTGCCTGCAGGATATTGCAGGAACAGGGCATCAGGACCACGGCCCTGAGATTCATCACCCCGTTTTTCGGCTATGATCTCAAGGGACGCGAGGCTGTGGCCGAAGCCGAGATCCTTGAAAAGTACGGCATCGACATGAGGGTTATAGACATATCGGAGCCGTACCTCGCCATGCTCAAAAGGCCGCCGCATGGTTTTGGCAGGTACCTTAATCCCTGCATCGACTGCAAAATACTCATGCTCCGCCAGGCCATAACCATGATGCCCGCCTTCGGAGCGGATTTTCTGGCTACAGGAGAGGTGTTGGGGCAAAGGCCAATGTCCCAGCGCAGGGATGCCATGGACATCATTGAACGCGACAGCGGCGCCAGGGGCCTGCTGCTGAGGCCCCTTTCCGCCCTCGGCCTGAAACCCACCCGGATGGAGGAATCCGGTATGGTTGATCGTTCCAGGCTCCTTGGCATTACCGGGCGTGGCAGAAAGGAGCAGATCGCCCTGGCATCGCGTTACGGCATAAAGGATTATCCTGCTCCGGCCGGGGGATGCGTGCTTGCGGACCGCATCTTATCCTGTCGGTTCAGGAAGCTGTTCAAACACTTCGGTGACATCCCGGACATCAATTCCCTGCTTCTGGCCCAGGCGGGAAGGCATTTTATCCTGCCAGACGGATCGTGGCTTGTCCTTGGAAGGGACGAGAAAGAAAATCAGCGGATTGAAGGTCTGGTAGGGAAAAATGACATCATGCTGAGGCCTTCCGGTATCCCCGGTCCGCTGGGCCTTCTAAGGGGTCTTAAAGATTACCAATCCGTTGAAACCGCCTCCAGGTTACTTCTGCGCTATTCCAGGGCCAGAGGCAGGGAGGCAGCGGTCAGGGCCATCTGCCGGGATAACGGTTCCTCCCGGATTCTGAAGGTATCCAGCGCGTCCGCGAGGCTGACGGAATCCCTTAAACTTTCATGCTAAGTGGCGCTTCGCATCCCTGGGCATGAAAATGTTGAATTGATAAATGGTGAATTGTAAATTGTGGCAAACCAATTTTTACTGAATTCAGAAAGATATAACGACTTAGTACCTTAATTTAACATTCAGAATTTACCATTTAACATTGTATTTTCAACGCACCTCTGGGAACATGTTGCTTTTTATCCATGTATGTCCTTGTGTGTCCATGGCTGATCAAAAAATGCATTTTCGGATAAAATATGACAGTTTGATGAATAGATGCTAACTTTCATTGACTTGCGGCAACTTGACGGTATGTTAATTTCGTTCTGACTCAAACCGGTATAGAGGCCACCATGAGGCCTTGACCCGGTGATACCAGGCTTGGGGAGATTTCAAGGTGTTAGATTTTATAAGGCAAAATGTCGGGTCCTGGATGGTCAAATTCATTCTGGGCGCAATTGTACTGGTTTTCGTCTTCTGGGGAATAGGCAGTTTCCGATCCAGCCGCATGGATGTAGCGGCCAAGGTAAATGGAGAAAAGATCCTGTTCGAAAAATACAGGGAGGCCTATTCTCGCGCGTTGGAAAATTACCAGAGAATGTTTGGAGGCACCCTGCCTGCATTCATAAAAAAAGACGCAATCAAGAAGCAGGTGCTGAATGATCTGGTCAACAGTGCCCTTATCAAGCAGGCTGCTGCCAGGATGGGTGTTATGGTCAGTAACGAAGAAATCCGTCAGACAATAAGCCAGATCCGCGCTTTCCAGTCAAACGGAAGTTTCAGCCAGGACCTGTACGAGCGGCTGCTCAGGCAGAACGGGCTCACCCCGGCAAAATTCGAGAACTCTGTGAGGGAGGAGCTGCTCCTTAAAAAGATAAAGTCGCTTCTGGCGGCAGGCCTGGACGTGCCGGACAGCGAGATCCTGAATCGGTACAAATATGAAAACCAGCAGATAAACCTGCAATACATAACAATGGATCCGGACGACTGCAAAAGGGACGTGAAGTATACTGAAAAGGATCTTAAAAGCTGGTACGAGGCGCACAGGGATTCCTACAGGACAGAGCCACTCAGAAAAATCCGGTATCTCATATTTAAAAAGGCCGATGAGATGAAAAATGTCTCTGTGCCGGCTGATAAAATATCTGCCTATTACAGGGAGCACATAAAGGAATTCACCGTAAAAGAACAGAGAGCTGCCCGACACATACTTCTCAGGGTGCCGCCGGAGGCGACGGAACAACAGGTCAGGGCGGTAAAGGCAAGGGCGGACCGGCTATATAAACGCCTGCGCAAAGGGGAAAGCTTTATCAAGCTGGCAAAAAAGTATTCAGAGGACCCTGAGACCGCCAAGAATGGCGGATACCTTGGTTTTTTCAGCAAGGGAACCATGATAAGGCCCTTTGACGAAAAGGTTTTCTCCATGAAAGAGGGTGAAATAAGCCATCCGATCAGGACAAAATTCGGCTGGCACATAATAAAACTTGTTAAAATCAAACCGGGAAGAACCAAATCCCTGAAAGAGGTCAGATCACTCATAGAGGCTAAGCTAAGGTCCCAGGAGGCGGGGAAACTCATGTGGAAAAAGGCCAACAAGGCCTACGATGAAATAATCGGGTTGGGTGGACTGGAGGCATACGCGAAGAAGCATGGTATCAGGCTGGCCACAACCGGATTCTTTTCCCGCAGCAATCCGCCAAAGATCCTTGGTTCTTCCCCGGATGTAGTAAACACTATTTTTTCTTTGGGTCAGGGGGAACTTAGTTCTCTCCTTGAAGTTCCCCAGGGCGTGCTTATAGCGCAGATCCTAAAGGTGAAACCCTCGCGTGTGCCGGAATTTAAGGAGATTGAGGCCAGGGTCAGGAAAGATTACGTAAAGGAGAAGGCACGGGAACTTTGTGCTTTAAAGGCCAGAAAAATCCTGAAAGAGATCCGCAAAAAGGGAATCCTCGCGGTTGCCAAAGCCAGGAAGTTGAAGGTCAGGGAAACGGGCTTTTTCAGGCGCAGCGACAAGACCGCGGGAGGCAGGCTCCCCGCCCAGGTAGCCGAAGTCGCGGTGTCTCTTTACAAAAACAATCCATGCCCGGAAAATGTAATAAAGGCCGGGGGCAAACTGTTTATCCCGGTGTTCAAGCAGGCCAAGGCAGCGGAACTGAAAGACTTTAAAAAGGAAAAAGACATGCTTAAAAAACGCCTCCTTGCCAGGAAACAACAGACCGTGTTCCAGGATTGGCTGAATCATCTGAGGGCCAAGGCGACCATAGAAATAAACAAAAATATATAGTTTTGATATGAAGGCACCCTTTCTTGAGGCATTAAACCAGCGTGTAATCCTGGGCGACGGCGCCCTTGGTACCCTTTTTTATGACGAGGGGATCGAACTGGGCCAGAATGTTGAGGTCCTGAATCTTTCAGATCCTGACCTGGTTTTTTCAGTTCACCAGGAATATGTACGGGCAGGTTCTGACCTTATCGAGACAAATACCTTTGGCGCCAACCGCTTCAAACTCAAGGGCCAGGGTGACGTGGCAGGGGTGAACCGGGCAGGGGTTGAGATCGCCCGTCGCGCGGCAGGTCAGGATATCTATGTGGCAGGGTCTGTGGGGCCTTCCGGCCAACGCCCCAAGAAAGAAGGAAAAGCCAGGGAAATCACGGATGCTGAGGTTGCAGACGCCTTCAGGGAACAGATAGGCGTGCTTGTAGAGGCAGAAGTTGATCTTATAATTGCCGAAACCTTCACCCACCTGGATGAGTTGATTCTGGCCATAAAGGCAGCAAAGGAAATCGCCCCGGATCTTCCGGTGGTAGCGCAGATGGTTTTTCCGTCCAGAGGACGCACTGCCACGGGCGTTGACGCCCTTGCCTGCGCGGAGGCTGCCATAGATGCCGGGGCATCTGTTTTCGGGTCCAATTGCGGCAGGGGAGTTAAGGCCATGCTTGCCGCCATGGAGCGGTTGTCCCTGCTGAAAGACAGGATCCTGCTTTCGGCTTTTCCCAACGCGGGCCTTCCCGAGGTGGTTGAACACCGCACCATATATTCCGCCAACCCCTCATACATGGCAAGGGGCCTTGTGGAAATGATCAAGTTCGGCGCAAGGTTGGTGGGGGGATGCTGCGGCACTACACCGGAACATATCCACGAATTCAAGCGTGTGCTGCACCTGAAAAGATCATCCATACATATGGATACGGGAAAGGAATCCCAAAAGTCAGGGGCAGACAAGCCGGACAGCACCTGCCAGTCCAGGGGAGGCATGCTGGAAGGCCTTGAACCCGGCCGCCTGCCCATCCTGGTCGAACTGGACCCTCCTCCTCATCTTGAGGTAGAGGGAGTTCTGAAAGGGGCCAAGTCCCTTGCCGCTGCCGGGGTGGACGCAATTACCCTGGCTGAAAATCCTCTTGCCGTTCTGAGGTCCGATAACCTGTCCCTGGCGCACCTCATCCGGGAAAAAATCGGCGTTCATACCGTTTTGCACCTGACTTGTAGAGACCGCAATGTCCTTGGGCTTCAGGCGCAGATCATGGCCGCGCATATACTGGGCATACGTGCCATACTGGCCGTGACGGGAGATCCGGCCAATGCCAGCGATCAGCCAGGCGTAAGCGGGGTATTCGATATGGATTCCATAGGCCTTGTCCGCATGATTAACCTTTATAACCAGGGAATGAACCTGGCGGGCAGGGATATGAGGCAGAAAACCAATTTTTCCATAGGTGTCGCGTTCTGTTTCAGGCCGTCCAACCCGGAACTTCAGATAAGGAGGCTGGAAAAGAAGGCCGCCACGGGCGCCCATTTTGTCATGACCCAGCCACTTTTTTCTCCGGGCCAGGTAGAGGCCATGCTGGAGCACACAGCATCCTTGGATCTGAAGATATTCCCAGGGATATTTCCATTGATTTCCGCGAGAAATGCGGAATTTCTTCACAACGAGGTGCCTGGTATTTCTGTACCCTCTGAAATCCGGAAAAGGCTCTGGATATATGAAAAGGCTGAAGACCAGAGAAAGGCCGCCATGGAGATAACACGAAAACTTGTCGTGGAAATTTCAGGCTATGTTGACGGCTTATACATTATAAGCCCTTTGAATAAATGGGAAATTTCGAAAAAACTCGTGGAGCAGGTACGAGGGGAAAGCTGAATATCCCTTAGTTTATCCCGGATAATGGACTTCAAATGCCGAATAAATAGAATTATGCTTACAGCATAATGATTGTATGGATTGTGTTCCATTGGAAAAGAGAAGGGCGCTGTGCTGAAATGCGCAGCGCCCTGTAATTAAAAGGGGAACCCTGCCGTTACAAAGGCAGGGGAACCGTGTCAGGCCATTTCGGATAATTTCACCAGTTTGTCGTATTCCGCATCCACACGTCTTTGTATGTACTCAATATGATCCTCAGTCAGATGGCGGAAGCGTCTTTGTCCCTTGAAATATTCTTCCACGGGTTTTGGTTTGGAGATCTTCCTGCTCATGAAATATCTGCCTTCAATAACTTCGTAGAGAGGAAATACCTTGGTTTCAACCGCCAGCTTGGCTATTTCAATAGACCGTTCACCAGCCGAGCCCCATCCCGTTGGACACGGTGAAAAGATATGGACATAGGCAGGTCCCTTGACCAGGGCGGCCTTTTTGACCTTATTCATGAGGTCCAGGAAATAGGCGGGAGATGCCGTTGCCACATAGGGAATATTGTGAGCGACCGCGATGGCCGGCACATTTTTCTTCCATGTGACCTGTCCAAAGCTTTTCTTCCCGGGAGGGCTGGTGGTGGTCATGGCACCGTAGGGCGTGCATCCTGACCTCTGGACGCCTGTGTTCATGTAGGCTTCGTTATCCAGACAGACATAAACAAAGTCGTGGCCACGCTCAAACGCGCCGGAGATCCATTGCAGACCGATATCTCCTGTGGCTCCGTCGCCGCCAACGGCCAGTATGTCAACGTGCTTCTTGGGAATTTTGCCCTTGCGCTTCAGGACCTTCATGGCGGATTCCACGCCTGATGCAACGGAAGCAGCGTTTTCAAAGGCGACGTGTATCCACGGCACTGTCCATGAGGTATATGGGTATGGAGAACTGATTATCTCCATGCAGCCCGTTGCGTTGCATACTATGACGTTCTTACCCAGGGCCTTCATGACCATCCTCAGGGCCAGGACCTCGCCGCATCCCTGACATGCCCTGTGGCCGGGGGCCAAGGGCTCCTCTTTTGGTAAATTTTTAGCACTAAAACCTTTAAATTTTTCGAATTCAGGTATCATTTTTCCCGCACCCCGATTACTTCGTAGAGTTCCTTCGGACGTTTTTTGGCATAGGCTGCTGCCTTATCTGCCATTTCCTCAAAGCGTTCAACCGTTACATCCCGGCCGCCAAGGCCAGCAATGAAGTTAAAGACCTTGGGAGCCCCAGGCACCTTGTAGAACAAGGATCTGATTTCTTCTCCCACGGGGCCGCAGACAGCTCCGGGTGGCAGGCAACGGTCTATTACTCCCAGAACCTTTGCGGATTTGGCAATCCGGCGGAATTCAAGGGACGGGAAGGGCCTCCATAACCTGAGTTTTAAAAGACCGACCTTTTTCCCCTCATCCCGCATCTTGTCAACCGCGGTCATGGCAGTCTCGGAAATACTGCCCATGGTTACAAGCATGATTTCGGCGTCTTCTGTGCGATATTCTTCAACCGGATTGTACTGACGGCCGAATATGTCGGCAAATTCCTGCCATGCCTTCAGGATGATCTTGCGCGACGCCTTCAGTGCCTGGTCATGCGCTACCTTGGCCTCTGTATAGACCTCCGGGATACCCACAGGACCCATGGTTATGGGCTTTCTCGGGTCCAGCCTGCGTCTGGGTTTGAAGGGAGGGAGATACTTGTCCACTTCTTCCTGATCAGGCAGCTCAATGGGCTCTATCATGTGACTCAGGGTAAATCCATCAATGTTAACGATCATTGGCAGGGAGACACGCCGGTCTTCAGCCACCCTGAAGGCATGAAGGGTAAGGTCAACAGCCTCCTGGCCGTTTTCGGCAAAGGTCTGAATCCATCCGATATCCCTCTGGACCATAACGTCCTGATGATCGTTCCAGATGCTGATAGGGGCTGAAAGCGCCCTGTTGGCAAGCACCATGACTATGGGAAGCCTCATGGTGCTTGGTATATAAAGAATCTCACTCATCAGGGAAAGACCCTGGGAGCTTGACGAGGTAAAGGTCCTGGCGCCGGCTGCCGCGGAACCACAGCAGCAGCTCATTGCCGCGTGCTCGGATTCCACTGGTATGAACTCGGCGTCCAGATCTCCATTTGCTATGATTTCTGAGAGATGTTCCACGATATGTGTCTGAGGCGTAATGGGATATGCCGGGATTACCTCGGCCCTGGCAAGCTTGACCGCCTCGGAGACAGCTATTGAAACCTCAATTCCTACGCGTTTGGCCATGATTACTCCTCCGGGACCATTGTTATGGCATCCTTGGGGCATTCGTGGGCGCAGATGCCACAACCCTTACAGTATTCCATGTTCGCCTCGAAATACCCCTCTTCTGTCTGGACATAGGCCATGTCAGGGCAGTACACCCAGCACATGCCGCACTTGATACATTTGTCTTTATCCAAAACCGGCCTCTGGGAGCGCCAGTCTCCGGTCCTGAATTTGACCGAATTTCCGGGTTCCAGAATGTCGCAACCGAATGTTATGGTTTTCCAGCCGACAATGGCATCTACATTAGCCATATTTAGAACTCCTCTGTGTGATTTGATAACCTATCCAGTGATCTGAGTCTCTGCAAAGGCCCTTTTCAGCGCGGCCTTGTTTTTGGCTGAAAGACGTCCGAATCTCCGATCCAGCGCGTCTTCCAGTGCCTCCATGCCCACGATGCCTGTTGCCTTGACGAGGGCGCCCAGCATGGTGGTATTTGTGATGGGCAGACCCAGCACCTCGCGCGCTATCACGTTGGCATCCACAAGGGCCAGTCTGCAATCCAGATTGAATGTTTTCCTGACAGTGGATTCGTCCATGTGGGTATTTAAAATCACTATGCCGCCGTCCTTAAGGCCCTCGGAGACCTTTACAAGGGCTGGCAGCGAAGGATCAAGGACCACAACGATGTCAGGATGATACACCTTTTCCCTGGTACGGATACGCGAATCGCTCACCCTTACGAAAGCCATTACCGGCGCGCCTCTTCTTTCCGGGCCAAAGCTGGGAAATGCCTGGGCATACTTTTTTTCGTCTATGACCGCCGTTGCAACGAGTTCCGCAGAGGTTACACCTCCCTGGCCGCCTCGGCCATGAATTCTGATTTCTTTCATTTGGCTGTGGTCTCCTCTTGTATTTTTACAGCTGCTATGTGTTGTGTTAACATTGATGAAATCTTCTTGTCAAGGCTTGTATATAGTTCTTTTCGGCACAAACTGTCCTGTTTTTCCGCGGTTATACAGTTCCTCAAGGAGCCTTGCCGTTGTCCTGTCCATTGATCCCGACTCCATTGCCTTGGCGGCCAGGTGTCTGCCTGTCTCCTCATCCCCTTCTTCCTGCCAGTAACCATGGGCCAGCAGAGCAAGAGCCTTATGATCAGAGGGATTAAGGCGAAGCGCCCTTTCAAGATATGCCTTTGCCCTGGGCCAGTCTCCCGTCTGGCGGAATGCGCGGGCAAGGATTCTCAGGGGAGCGCCAATGCCGGCCTCCCCGGTATCTGCAAGCAGGGGGACAAGAAGGTTTATAACCTCCTGCGGACGTCCGGACCTGAAAAGAAACTGGGACAGGCGCGTGGCTATGGTCAGATTGCCCGGACACAGATCCATTGCCCTCTGGAGCGCGTCCAGCGCCTCGGAATTCCTGCCGGACTCCTCGTATACACCGGCAAGATTGTAAAGGGCCATGTAGTGGTCCGCCTTAAGCTCCACGGCCTTTATAAAGGCCTGCTCGGCCTCTTTCTTCCTGCCTGTCTGACCGAGACACACTCCCAGGCTGTTCCAGAGGTTGGCGTCTTTCCGGTCTATCCTGAGCCCCTTTCGATAGGCGTCCATGGCCCCGGCAATATCTCCCCATGCCATGTACTCGTCTCCGGTAACGTTCCAGCTCAGGGCGTCAAAGGCAACATGGGAGCCCTGGCCGAGAAGGCTTGCGTGGATGTAGGCCCACAGGCTGGCCCTTACTGATTTCGTTCCCCTGGTCGTGGGTTCGGCAGAAGAAGCCGCTCCCATGGTCAACAGGGCGTCTCCCTCCGCGGGGAACATTGAACATACCGTCTGGATGGCTTCATCCGGCCGCCCTGTTCCCTCCAGAACGAAAAAGGCGGAGTCTTTTCCCGCCTGAAAGATATGTACGGTCTGAAGGCCGTTGCCAGTATCGTGACTGGCAGGATGCACCGGTCTGGCAAACACTACGCTCTTGCGCACTGATCCATGTCTCCGTACCGCCTGGCTGACCTGCTCCAGGATTTCACACAGGCAGTCGATCCCCAGGCGTTTCTCAAATTTCTGGAGCTCCGGCGTGCCCATGACGTTGATTCCAAGGTCTGCCGCCGCCTTTTCCAGGCACCTGATGCGGTTTAAAGCCTGTTGTGAGCCGGTACCCCGGGGCAGTACGTGCATATACGCCCTGAGGAGCCCTGTTTTTTTCTTCCTTGCCAGGCGGGCTATCCTCTTTAATCCCTCGAAGGCATGATCGCCATTGCCTGGGGATATCCCGATCCATAGTTCGGACGCACCCATACCCATAAGATGCGGGACGCGGCCAGGAAACGCCTTTGCGCAAATTTCAAGAACCACGGGCAGAACGTGATCCAGGGAATGGGATCGTCTGAATAAAAGGTGCAGCAGGGCCGCAGGCTCCATGGTATCTGACAGGCGATCAAGCCACTGCAAAAGGTAGCGTGGGTGCCTGCCCGCTTCCGGGGCTATCGTCTGGTTTTTAAGAAGTAAAAGGCCCTGATCGGCCACGGCCTTGAGAAGGGGCAGCACGCGCTGTGATTCCTCCGGCCCCACCACCCTGCTTATCCCGGACAGGACAAGTGTGCCCGGAGAAGCTGAGCTGGCACCGTCAAGGGGAATCAGCACCTGGCTGGAAACCCTGTCCCAGAAAGGCCTGCCGTTACTGAGCGCCTCCCGGGCCCTTGGTCTCTGACGCTCCGAGAGCCTTACCGGGGGAAGTCCGTCTTCATGCGCATGCGCGGGGAAGATCGCGCCCGAGGAAAACGAGAAGACTTCCTGCAGTTTCTGTATCAAAAGAGGGCCAAGGATCTCCAGGTCCCTTGCAAGGAGAGATTTTTGCGGGTTTAAAATCCTGCCGCTCATGGCCAGATCCTGGAAAAAGCGCTGGTTATGATATCTTTTTCCTCTTCCCTTACCGTTCTCATGTCCATAAGAATGGCATTATCCTCCATCCTTGTTATCACCGGGGGGTCATGTGCCCTGAGCCCGGCCTCGATCTTCGAGATGGATATTTTTTTGGGGTCAGTGACCCGGACGCGCACAGCCCTGGATCTCAGCTCCTGAAGGGGCAAGGCTCCGCCTCCCACCCTTGAGACGGTATCCGCGGTGTCGATGGAGGCCCCGTTAAGCCCGAGTCCGTCCAGCAGTTGCCTCAGGGACTCGGCCCTTTCTTTCAGTGCGGCATAGGGCATTGTGAGCATTTTGAGCACGGGAAGCTGCTTGACCGCATTTTCAGGCTCCCTGTAAAACCTGAGCACCTGCTCCAGGGCGGCCAGTGTCAACTTGTCTATGCGGACCGCGCGGTTCAGCGGATTGGTCTTGATTTTATCGATATATTTCCTTTTTCCCAGGATTATCCCCGCCTGGGGGCCTCCGAGAAGCTTATCTCCGCTGAAGCTTACGATATCCGCGCCGGCTTCAAGCGCCTCCTGCACCGTAGGCTCGTGAAGCATGCCGAACCTGGTAAAGTCCACAAAATTTCCGCTGCCAAGATCTTCAAAGACCGGTATGCCGTGTTTTGCCCCGAGTTTTGCCAGCTCTCTGACGGAAACAGATCTGGTGAACCCCACGATCTGGAAATTGCTCTGGTGTACCTTCATCAGGAGAGCGGTCTGATCCCCGATTGCCCCGGCATAGTCCCTGAGATGGGTGCGGTTGGTGGCCCCAACCTCCCGAAGCAGGGCGCCGCTTCTGGCCATCACGTCCGGAATCCGGAAAGATCCACCGATTTCAACCAGCTCTCCACGGGAGACGACGACCTCCCTGTCCCTGGCGAGGGTCTCAAGGGTGATCAGTACGGCGGCCGCGTTGTTGTTGACCACAAGTGCCGCCTCGGCGCCCGTGAGTTCACGGAGCAGGTCTTCCACATGGCTGTACCTGCTTCCCCTTTCGCCTTTTTCGAGGTTATATTCCAGATTACAGTATCCCTTTGCCACCCGCGCGATAACATCCAGCACAGGTTCTGGGAGGGGCGAGCGGCCCAGATTCGTATGGACCACGACCCCCGTGGCATTGATAACCGGCTTGAGTGAAGGGGAAAGAAGCCCGGCTGCCCGGCTGCTGAGTTCGGCCTCGATATTTTCCCGGCTCAGCAGGTCATGGCAGGGTTCATCGGATGAGAGTATCCTTTTACGCAGGGCGTCCACTGTGAGCCGGGCTGCCCGCAGCCTGACCGACCAGGGCATGTCCGCGGGCAGGGCCTCTGCAAGCAGATCAATCTTGGGCAGATTTTTCAGTAATTTCCGCTGGATATCGGAGTAGGTCATGTTAAGTATTCACCTGATATGGGTTGAAAAAACCAGGAAGCCCTGGCTTAAAAAGGGTATCGATTTTTATCTCGATCGCCTGAAACACTATCTTGCGGTGAGGGTGTCAGAGGTGAGGCCCCGGAAAAAAACGGGCGGAATGAGACCCGGGGAAGCCATGCGATGCGAGGCCGAGGCGCTTCTCCGGGCCGTATCCGATCGGGCCTTCGTTATAGCGCTGGACGCCGGGGGCAAGATGATGGATTCCCCACGGCTCGCGGGGCTGCTCACAAGGATGGAAGAGACGGGTACAAGGGATCTGGCCATGATTATAGGAGGCAGCATGGGCCTTGCCCCGGAGATCCTTTCCCGCGCGGATATGACCCTTTCCCTTTCTCCCATGACCTTCACCCACGACATGACAAGACTCATTCTCCTGGAACAGCTTTATCGGGCCTGCACCATCCGCTCCGGCCAACCCTACCATCACTGAAATATGATCCGCGCGTTTTTTGCGGCCCCGTCGTTCACGCGGATTCTACGGAGCTCACCCCCTGGACCTCGCTTTTCAGGTATCGTTCGATCCCGGCCTTGAGCGTCATCTGGCTCATGGGGCATCCCTTGCACGCGCCTGTCAGTCTTACCTTGACCACGCCGGTGTCTTCATCCACGTCCACAAGTTCCACGTCCCCGCCGTCACGTTGAAGCATGGGCCGTACCTGATCCAGGGCCTTCTTTACTTCTTGTTTCATGATTTCGCACCTCAAATGTCTAAGTCAGGCAATAAAAGCGTTAGATTTTGAATCTAACCCCTTTTAATCTGGAGTCAAATCTTTATTCTTGATGATTGAATCAGCCGACAGCGTAAATTATTAAATTTTTTTTTCAGCTCAGGTTCATGTCCCAGCCTGATTCGCAACCTTTTCCTGGCCTGGCTGACTGAACTGTAATCTATTCCCCCAACCAGCCGCCCAATTTCAGCTTGGGTAAGCTGACAGAGGCGGTATAGCAATTCCATCAGCATCGCTCTTTCCACGAGATTTTTGCCGCGTCTACATATTTCCTCTCTGCCTATCCCGGTCAAATGGGTGAAATGATCGATCAGATCTTCCGGGTCAGGCGTTTTCTCCAATTTTCTCAAGGCAGGCTGCTCCCTTTTGGAGGCCTTCTCGCCTAAGAATTTCTCTCTGATCCCCTGCACAAAGTCAGCACTGCCTACAATCCCGGAGCCCTTACCCAAGCCCAATGGATTCTCTATCTTCTGCTCAATGCCCTGTAGTATAAACTTGCGATAGCCCAGCCTTCCCTTTCGGGTATCCCCGCCCATATATTCCAGGACAGTCGTATAATTTACAAAGTCTGTTCTTTTGCCAGCATGGAGATACCCTGGTAAACTGCTGTTTTTATATTTTAAGAGCATATCCAGTTTTTCCTTAACGGTGTTGTCGGGCGATCCCTTGATTCGGATCGGGTTGAGGTGGATATAACGGGACACCTCCAGAAGATAATTATCAGAATCAATCAGAAAGGCTTTGTATCTTCCCTGATAAAGGTGCCCGACACGGTTGTGTCTGTGATTGAAGGCAGATGTGTAGGAGATGTTGAAGTGGCGCATGAACTCAGAAAGATTGCCTTCAGGAGTGGTTACCAGCAGATGAAAGTGGTTTGGCATGCAGACATGCGCCAAAAGGGAGACGTTATAGATATCCAGGGAAAGAGAAAGCCTGTCCGTAAAAATTTTGTAGTCTTTTTTGTCCAGGAAGATATTTTTACGCCCGTTTCCACGGCAGGTAACGTGATAGCAGGCACCAGGATACTGGATTCTCAAGGGTCTGGCCATGCCTAATAATCGACAAGAGTCGATCATTTGTCAAGAAAAAAGATTTGACCCCCAAGAGCAGGATTCTTGACATAAGTAAGAGTTGGTGCGTACATTGCGGTACATTGTCCATAATTCATGCAAAAGGGGACTTTCATGTTGAAGCCACTTTTTTTGAACTCTGAGGAAGGACGGGCCAGGTTGTCCGCCCTGACACAAAGAAAATTCGAGCTGCCCGATGAACTGGAAGCCCGCGTAAAGGGAATACTTTCTGATGTAAGGAATCGTGGGGACCAGGCCCTTGTGGAGTATACCCGCCGTTTTGACGCGCCCGAGTTTGAGGCGGACGCGCTCAGGGTAACCGGGGACGAAATTGAGCAGGCATACGAACTGGTGGACAGAGATTTCCTGAACAGCCTGCGGAAGGCCATCGGTCATATCAGGGAATTCCATTCCATGCAGGCGCCAAAGTCCTGGTTTACCACAAGGGAAAACGGGGTCATTCTGGGCCAGAAGGTAAGCCCGGTGGATGCCGCCGGCCTCTATGTCCCCGGAGGACAGGCGGGCCAGACCCCTCTTGTTTCCTCCGTGCTTATGAACGGGATTCCAGCGGGCATTGCCGGGGTGAAAAGGCTCGTGCTGGCCACCCCTCCGGGTCCTGATGGAAAAATCAGCCCTTATCTCCTGGCTGCGGCCGCTGAAATCCAGGTGAGGGAAATCTACAAAATGGGAAGCGCCTGGGCCATAGCCGCCTTGGCCTATGGCACGGAAAGCGTGCCACCGGTGGACGTGATTGTCGGCCCGGGGAATATCTATGTCACCATGGCAAAAAAGCTGGTTTCCGGCCTCGTGGGCATTGACATGGTGGCAGGCCCAAGCGAGATCCTCATACTGTCGGACGCATCCCAGAACCCGGCCTTTATCGCGGCTGACCTGCTTTCCCAGGCGGAACACGACCCAATGGCAACATCCGTGCTGGTAACCGACTCGCCTGAATTGGCAGATAAGGTCTGCGGTGAGCTGGAACGGCAGCTTGGCAGGCTGGCCCGTTCCGAAATCGCGGAAAAATCGCTGGAACAGAACGGCCTGATTCTGGTGGTTGAGGATATGGATGAGGCGGCAAAGGTTGCCAACCAGATGGGCCCTGAACATCTGGAGGTGCTTACGCGGGATCCGTGGTCAATGGTTCCGCGATTGCGTCACGCGGGTGCACTGTTCCTCGGATCTTACACCCCTGAGCCAATAGGGGATTATATCGCGGGGCCGAACCATGTCCTTCCCACCATGGGCACGGCCAGGTTTTCCTCAGCCCTCGGGGTGGAGACTTTTATCAAGAGAACCAGTATCATATCATATTCCGGGAAGGCCTTTTCCGCAGACGCGGAGGACGTGATAAGGCTTGCCAACATAGAGGGGCTGGGCGCCCACGCAGGCTCTGTGGAGGCGAGGATCAAAAAGGGCTGAGCATCGGCATCAGAATCGGATTTTTCTCCAGAGAACGGCAGGTGGCCCACTGATCAGCCCGTCTATCCCATCTCGTGTCTGGCTTCAATCGCGCGCTGCAGGGTCATGCCGTCCGCGTACTTGATGTCCATGCCCATGGGTATCCCGCAGGCAATGCGGCTCACCCGCACCGGCAGACGGCCCAGCACATCGGAGAGATAGGCGGCCGTGGCCTCTCCCGCCACGGTGCTGCTGGTGGCAATGATTATCTCTTTCACGCCGGTTGCCTGAATCCGCCTGATCAGCTCCTTGATCTTGAGTTCATCCGGCCCCATGCCGTCCATTGGCGCAAGTGCCCCGTGCAAAACATGATATACGCCCCTGAACCCGCCGGCCTTTTCCAGCGCGAGCAGGTCTCCCGGATCCTCCACCACGCAGATTGACGTTCTGTCCCTCTTTGGATCAGAACAAACCGGGCACGGGTCCTGCTCGGAAAAGGTAAAACATGAGGAGCAGAGCCTGATCCTGCCGTGGAGTTCGGCAATGGATGCCGCCAGTTCCCCTGCCCGGTCTTCAGGCCATCTGAGTATGCTCATGGCCATCCGGGTGGCGGTTTTTTCCCCCACTCCCGGAAGCCTGGACAGATTTTTAACCAGCCTCACAAGGGCTGGAGGGAACGCGCCTGGCATAAGCGGTTAAAACATTCCCGGGATCTTGAGCCCCCCGGTTACCTTGGCCATTTCTGTATCAAGCATTTCCTTGGCTCTCGTCAGGGCCTCGTTAACAGCGGCAACCACCAGGTCCTGCAGCATTTCCACGTCTTCCGGGTCAACCACTTCCTTTTCAATGGTGACGGATACTATCTCCGGTTTGCCATTGGCCACCGCCTTTACCATGCCGCCGCCAACAACGGCCTCTACCTTTTTCTCGGCAAGTTCTTCCTGGACCTTGGCCATCTTATTTTGAAGGCGCTGGGCCTGTCTCATCATTTCCTTGATGTTTGGATGCATATTTTCTCCTTTTTTTCGTTAATTCCGGATCTTGACGTCAGCAACCCGTGCCTGAAAAATTTTTAACGCCTCCTGGACAAGCGGTTCCTGAACAAGTTGCTCCCTGGGAGAGACCCTGGCCTTCTGACGCCCGGGCCGTTCCCTGAGTACTTTTCCATCCGTTTTTATGTTTATTTCCATCTCTTCTCTGAAAAAATTCCTGAGAAGCTCCCTCAGACGTTCCATATTGACCTTATCCGTCAATACATCATGATTCATCCCGGGCGCGCATTTCAGGCTGACCTTGCCCCGGCCTATTTTAAATTCTTTGCAGGCCCTGAGCGCTGCGGCAAGGGCAGGCCTTGACGCCTTGACAAAATCCATGAAATCCGCCCAGCCGCCTTCATCCGGTTTGCCGCCCGTCCTGCTTTTGGCAGAGGCCTCTCTGACAGAAGGTTCGGGAGGATTCTCCCCGGCATTCCGGGGCGGAGACGTATAGGCCACGGAGGGGGCGGGGGAAGGATCAGGTGAGGTCTCCGCATCTGAGCGGGACAAAACAGGCCCTTTCCGGAAAGAAGTGGAAGATGGTGAAGACGGCGAAGATGCACCAACAGAACGTATAAGCTCATTTACCCGCTGACACAACCTGTCTATGCCGACCAGCTCGCCGGTGCTTGCCACCTTTATGAGGAGCATCTCCAGGGCAAGTCTCGGTGTTGCGCTCTTTTGCACGGAATTCTGGCCGGTCAGGAGTATTTCCATGGCCTGGTATAACCTGTGGGAAGATAGCCCCTCCATTTTCTCCGCAAGTTCCTGTATTTCTTCGGGGCTGAGATCCACAAGGCCCTTTGCGCCCTTTACACCAACGGCCTTCAGTATGGCAAGGTCTCTCATAAAGCCAAGAAGATCCATCGCAAGGGTCTGGATGTCTATGCCGAACCCATAGGCCTCGTCAACCACTCTGAGAGCGGTTGGCAGCTCGCCCCGCAGGATGGCCAGGGCCAGGCCCTTTAAAATCTCGGTGCCTACCACCCCCAGGGCCTCGCATACCTCCCGCACCGTGGTGGCCCCGTAGGCCGTTACCTGGTCCAGAAGGCTCAGGCTGTCCCTGACCCCGCCCCTGGCCTCTCTGGCCAGCAACGATATTGCCTGGCTGTCAATATCCAGCCCCTCGGCAGTGACTATTTTCTGCAGATGGTCCGCAATCGCCGTGGCAGAAAGGCGCTTGAACTCATAGTGCTGGCACCGGGAATGGATTGTGGGCGGTATTTTCTGGGGCTCGGTGGTGGCGAACATGAAATACACATGCGCCGGAGGCTCTTCCAGGGTTTTCAGGAGGGCGTTAAAGGCCTCCTTGGTAAGCATGTGGACCTCGTCAATTATGTATACCCTGAAACGGCATCTTGTGGGGCGAAATCTGATGTTTTCCCTGAGCTGCCTGACCTCGTCTATCCCCCGGTTGGATGCGCCGTCGATCTCCTGGACATCCACCGAGGCGCCCGAGGTAATTTCCCTGCATATTCCGCACTGGTTGCATGGCGCAGGCCCGGGACCGGACTCGCAGTTGATCGCCTTGGCAAGGATTCTGGCCACGGATGTCTTGCCAACCCCCCTGGGACCACTGAAAATCAGGGCATGTGCCAGCCGGTCCTGGCGGATAGCATTCTGTAGAGTTCTTGTGACGTGCCCCTGGCCTATAACATCTTCAAAGGTCTGCGGGCGCCATTTCCTGGCCAGTACCAAGTAAGACATTGCATTAAAAAAGATGATAGCCAGGCACCCCCGCGGCACACGAAGGGCCCTACTGCCGTTGCTTCCTTCCGGACCTGGCGGGGTTCGCAGGGTTTCGTTGCGCAGGACCCGGCTATCAAAAGGAAATAATTATCATTGAATGGCGGAGAGGGTGGGATTCGAACCCACGGTACACCTTATGAGCGTACACACGATTTCCAGTCGTGCCCCTTCAGCCTCTCGGGCACCTCTCCGCAGACTGCGCATAGATTATCCGATTCCCTTGAATATGCAACAGGGAAATGTAAACGGAAACGAAAGTTACAGGTCCTTGCCCTCTTTGGTTCACCCAAACTCTCATGTAAGTGGTGCTTCACACCCCTGAGCATGAAAGTTGGCTCATAGGTGATAGCCGCAATAAATCACCTTGTTTCTTAAGCCATAAGCCATGACCCATCACCCATGACCCATCACACCATTGGCGGAGAGGGTGGGATTCGAACCCACGGTGCGTCTTTTGGACGCACAGACGATTTCGAGTCGCCCCCGTTATGACCGCTTCGGTACCTCTCCGCATTGATTTATGGCGGGCTGCCGCTTTTTTTTGAAAAATTCCCTTATAAGGCCCTGACATTCAGCCTCAAGGACCCCGGATATCACCTCTACCCGGTGGTTCAGCCGTTCATCGCTGACAATATTAAACAGGCTGCCGCATGCCCCTGATTTTGGGTCCATGGCACCTATAACCAGCCTTGCCACCCTGGCATGTACCAGGGCGCCGGCGCACATGGCGCACGGCTCAATAGTAACATACAGCATACATCCCGTCAGCCTGTAGTTACCGGTCATGGACGCGGCTTTTCTGAGTGCCAGTATTTCCGCGTGCGCCGTGGGGTCGCACAGGCCTATGGGGCGGTTGCATTCCCGCGCGAGGAGTTTTCCACGGGCGGAAAAAAGCGCCGCCCCCACCGGGACCTCGCCCAATTTACAGGCCTTTCCGGCCATTTCAAGGGCAACCCTCATATTTTTTTCATGAAGGGCCATGCCGGGTCTATCCGATGTATCCATTGTATCCATCATATCAGCGCGCGCAGGCTTTTGCCCTGAGAGATGCCATGAGTCCCTGTTCCTCAAAGCTGTAATAGTCGCCCAGCCTGCCTATGATGATATGATCCAGCACGTTCATGTCAAACAGTCGTGCCGCACGGTAAAGCCGCAGGGTAATCCTTTTGTCGTGATCTGATGGCTCTATGGCCCCTGAGGGATGATTATGGGCGAAGATCATGGAGGCGGCATGGAGATCCAGTGCCCTTTTCATTACCTCTCTTGGATACACGGCACTGCAGTTCAGTGTCCCCTGGAACATTTCTTCAACGGTAATAATGCCGTTTCGTGCGTCCAGGAACACGACAACAAAGATCTCCTTATGTTCAAAGGAGAGGCTGTGCCACAGATAATCCACCACGTCACCTGCCGCCTTGACCAGGGGCCGTCCCTTGACACGCTCCTTGAGGAATTTCCTGGCGACCTCGTGGATGAATTTTATGGCAAAGGCGTTTTTGGGGCCTATGCCGCGCACCTCCTGGAGGCGTGACAGCGGGGCCTCCAGGACCCCGCTGAAAGAGCCGAAATGTTCAAGGGCCTCGCGCGCCCGCAACTTGCAGTCCTGCCTCGGTGTGCCGAAGCTTAACAGAAGTTCCAGGATTTCCGAATCGGTAAAAGAGGCAAGGCCGTGTTCCAGGAACCTGTCCCTGAGACGCTGCCTGTGACCTGCTGCGGCCTGCCTTCCGCGATCTTTTCCTCGCACTTGCCTTTACAGGTTTATTGCCGCTTCCAGGGCGTCAAAGTCCATGGTTTCCTCCAGCAGCGCCTCGAATCTCTGTATCTTTCTCTCCTGCTGGAACCTGGTCTTGCCAAAAAAGGTCTCGATGATCTCAACGGCCGTCATGGTATCGTGCCTGGTCAGGATAATGGGTACGCCCGCCTCCTCGGCCCTGCCGATAATCATGGGATTGGGCCGTAGATTCCCGGTAAGGATAAGGCATTTTGTGGATGTCTCGAGGGCGGCTATCTGTATGTCTGGCCTGTCACCTCCGGTGATAACCGCCTTGTTGGCCTTTCGTCTGAAATAGGTAAGGGCGCTCTCAACGCCCATGGCCCCTACCATCAGATGTTCCACGAGTTCATCCATGTGATCCTGCGCGCACAGCACTTCTCCTGCCAGGCCGTCCTTGATTTCCTGGACACTCGCGGCGTAAAGGATACGCTTTCTGGGGAGGATCGCAAAGACCTTGACCCCCTTCCCGGACACAAAGGGCACAACCCGGTCCTTTACAAGGTCCATCTTGTGTGGAGGCACCCTGTTTATGACCGCGCCAAGCAGGGATGATCCAAGCCTTATCCTGGCGGTGATAAGATCATCCACCAGTTGCAGATCCGTTATGTAGGGGACCACGACCAGCTCCGGGACCCCTAAAAGTTCGCTTACCTGGGGCGGAGACAGGTTCACGATCCAGCCTTCCCTGAGGCTGGCCCCTCCTTCAAGCACTACAACATCTTTGCCTGCGCAAAGGGTTTCGAATGCCTTCTTAACCCTGGCTGCGGCATCGCCATCCTCCTCGCCACCGGAAATTATCTGCTTCACCTTCTGATCGGTAAGGAGAACAGGCGTCAGGATGTCCGGGGCATCGGACAGGTCCAGGTGGGCTTTTGCAAACCTGGAATCTTCGTCCACCACCTGGTCATTCACCACTGTAGGGGTGGTGCTTACGGGCTTCATGTAGCCGACTTTCATCCCCTTGGATTTGAATCTGCGCAAAAGACCGATACACAGTGCGCTTTTGCCTGAATAGGTATGGGTCGAGGTGATATAAATGGTTCTGGTATCCATAATGCCTCCCGTAAGGATGCTCAATGCGCGTAAGGGCGCCTTTTTCTGTTCCAGATTAATTCGATATTACAAGCCGCATGTCTATCCCCGAAACTCCACGGCCTTCCC
>JALVVK010000002.1 GCA_027023445.1 Deltaproteobacteria bacterium
TGGCGCGATCCATATTACCTTGTGACCGGGAACCTGTGATAGGGTTCTTCGCAGGGCTTCAATGGCTGTCAGCGAGTCGTTTACTATGGCTATTTTCATTGCCTGTGTGTCTTCCATGAAATCAGGGAGAGCCTATCAGGTCATTAACGGCCTTCACCAGTGTTTCGTCATGGAAGCTTCCCTTGGTCAGGTAGTAATCCGCACCAGCATTGAGCCCCAGTGTACGGTCTTCTTCACGGTCTTTATAAGAAACGATCATTACTGGCAGCGTGCCCAATCTATGATCGCTTTTTATAGTCCGTACCAGTTCTGTCCCGTTCATTCGGGGCATATCCACGTCTGTTACTACCAGATCATATCTGCCCCTTCGTACCGCGTTCCATCCGTCCAGGCCGTCCACTGCTACATCCACATGATAACCCTTTGATGACAGCAGCCGGCGCTCCAGCTCTCTTACCGTTATGGAGTCATCTACTACCAGTATGCGTTTTACCTTCCGCTCCTCTCCCCGATCATAGGAATCCTCTACCCGCTTCAGGCTGTTTTTGGATATGAGGATTTCAATGGAACGTATCATGTCTTCCACATCCGCTATGAGGACAGGCGTGCCGTCATCCAGTATGGCTGCGGCTGATATGTCCTGAACCTTCCCCAGGCGAGGATCCAGGGGTTGCACCGCAACCTCCTGAATTCCAACAAATTTCTTTATCAACAGACCATAGCTACCCTGCCTGTCGCTCAGGACAATCACCGAGAGTTCGTCTGCGTCCAGGCATACCTTTTCCTGCTCCAGCAACTGCTCGGCGGCGACAAGCGCGATACGTTTCCCGTCAAGGGAGAAATACTGTCTCCCTTCCACCTCTTCCACGCTGCTTTTCGGAATCTTTATGGCCCTGTCTATATGGGCCACAGGAAAGGCGTAAAGATCCCCACACACTTCCACGAGGAGGACCTTCACTACTGACAGATTAAGTGGCAGAACCAGCTCAAAACGAGTCCCTTCCCCTGGCCTGGATTCGGCATAGACACTGCCGTGAATTTCCTGGACCATGTTCCGGACCACGTCCAGCCCGACTCCACGTCCGGATACCCTGGTAACAGATTCCTTTGTAGTGAAATTTGGAAGAAAGAGGAATTCCAGCAATTCTGATTCATCCAGGGCAGCCGCCATGTCTTCGGCCACCAGTTTTTTCCTGATGACAGTTTTTCTGATATTTTCCAGGTCAATTCCCCTGCCATCATCAGCCACTGAAATGTAAAGCATTCCTGATTTATGAAACGCCTCCAGGCGAATGGTTGCTTCCGCCTGTTTCCCCATGATTTCTCGTTCATCAGGGGGCTCTATCCCATGATCAACGGCGTTGTTCAACAGATGGGTAAGTGGGGCGTCCAGCTTTTCCAGCACATCTCTGTCCACAAGGGTTTCGGCTCCGGAAATTTCCAGCCTGACTTCCTTTCCAAGGGATCGCGATAAATCCCGAACCAGTCGGGGCAGGGCCTTGGTCGCATCAGAGAAGGGGCGCATGCGGGTGGACAGGACCTCTCTGTAAAGTTTTTGTGACAGCTCGACCGCCTGACATGTGTACTCTTCCATGTCCCCATAACATTGCGCCAGCAATTCACAACACGCCTTTGCCTTTTGCCTTGTCGCGTCTATATGTTCCTGGATAAGCTCATGGGAATTGGATTCATTCATCAATTCCCAGAGGCCATCGATTAATTTGGCAAGAGAGGCCTGCCGGTATTTCAGATGTAACAATTCCGAGGAAAGTGCAGGCATCCTCCGGGCAGCCACCACCGATTCCCCGGCCAGCCACATAAGCTGATTCATACGTTCAGTGGCAACCTTGAGAGAATTGGCAGAAACGCCGTGATCAACACGGGGTTTTGGAGCCGTGTGTTCCGCAGGGGTGGGAGAAGACTGGGCCGCAGGTTCAGGGGGCTGGGGGGAGGCAGGAGACGTTGCGCTGTCAGAGGTGTCTTCATTGACCATGGCCTTGAACGATTCTATAAATTCCTCCACCTCGTTCATTACAGCCGTCTGGTCATCCTCTTCAGCAAGCCCGGCAATTTTGATAAACATGTCAACACCCCTGAGAAGTACGTCAATATGATTTCTTCCCAGGGTTACGGTCCCCTTCTGAGCGGCGACGAATACGTCTTCCATGGTGTGGGCAAGCTTAAGAGCCGGTTCCAGGTCCACGATGCGGGCCGCTCCCTTTATGGAATGGGCTGCACGCATAAGGGATTCAAGCAGGTCGGACGCGGCAGGATCCCTTTCCAGCGCCAGGAGGCCATCGCTGAGCACGGCGCAATGATTCTCTGTTTCCATGCGGAAAAGATCTAACATGGAAAAATCATTGTATTTTTCGCCATCTTTACCCATGTTATATCAAACCTTTTCTGACTGTATCGAAAAAAAGTTCTTCATCTAACATGCCTATTTCAATGTCATTGATCCTTAATATGCCCTTGGAATACGCATTTTCAGAACCTGTAATACTTGCTGGCGGAGGGGAGATGTCGTCAGGGCTGTAATGGACTACGCCCCGGATTTCACTTGCCGGAAATGCCACGCAGTAGTCGTCCTTTTGAATTGTTACCAGACGTTCATGATTGGATGACGCCTCGGTAGTGCAGGATGGCTGGATGCCAATAATCATACCGACGGAAACGCATATCTCAAGTTTTCCCCTTATGTTTACCAGGCCTTTCAGCAGGGAGGCGTTCCGATGAGGCACCTTGTGAATTCTGCTCCTGGCCGTAATCTCACGGATTATGGAGGATGGGAATGCCAGCCATTCCTTGCCTATTCTGAATACAAAGGCTGACTTGGCACCGGATATATCTATTTTTTTGAATTCAGCCAGCAGATCAGTATTTTCCTGCACATAAGTTTCAGGAACCATTCGATCCAGAAGCCTACGGGCCGCCCTGGAATAGACCGGGCAGTTATGGCAGTGAATAAATTCTTCAAGCCTCCTGCACCTTGAATCTGTCTGTCCCCAGACGCCAATTTTGTTCCAGCAGTTATCCATGTCAAGGGAATCGGCCTGTAGATGTTTTTCCTGATTCATTCGTCCCCGATGCCTTTTATCTTATGTTTCAAGTTATCTTTTCCCTATACCGCCGTCGGTCCAGTGCATGCATAGCCCGTTCTTTAAATCTTTCGGCTCGTGCCAGGTCTCCGGTACGTTCTGCTAATAATGAAAGTAAAAGCAGGGCTTCATAGTGGTCGGGCTGCAGATAAACGGCTTTCTGGAGGGCGTCATACGCCCTGTGGGGATCTCCGGTTGCGTCAAGGACCACCCCGAGCAGAAAATACGCGGTGGACGATGGGCCCTGTTCCTGCAAATATGCCCTGCATACCGAGGCGGCTTCAGACAAATTCCCCTGATCAGCCAATCTCCGCGCCTCTTCCAGGTCGGCTTTCCTGGGGATTGAGGCTTCAGTTAACTTTTGCACGGCTTCTGGCTTATGTTTTTTGCGGATTGTTTTAATAAAAGAAGCTGCCCCCGGAGAGGGATCAAGGATAGAAGAAATATTTACCGCCTTTTTCACAGGACGGTAGGATCCCTGTTTTACCCTGGCGTTCCCCCCCCGCAGAAATGAAAAAGACCTGGGATATAAGGCAGGCACAAATTTTTCAGGAGGAATCCTGCCTGTTTCCGCATGGCCCACAAACAGGATTCCCTCTTTCGCGAGTAACCTGTCAATAATTGTGATGAGTTTGCCTGCGGCTTCATGATCTAAATAGATCAGCAGATTTCTGCAGAAGATGACGTCATACACGCCTATTCCAGTAACGTATTGGGGATGCAGGATGTTGTCCCGGATAAAATGCACCTTCTCTCGGACTGCCTCATTTACCACGTATCCCTGGTCTGTTTCAGTGAAAAACATTTTTTTTATGGAAAGTCCCTTTTCCCGGAAAGCGTAGTCCTTGTAACAGGCATTCCTCGCGAATTCGATGGCCCTTGAGCTTATATCCACAGCATCTATTGAGAAACGGTCCCTGGGAAAATCGCAATTCATGAGTGCCATGGCCATTGAATACGGTTCTTCTCCTGTGGAACACGGCACGCTTAAAAGTCGCAAATGTTTTTTTTGACATTTTTTGCCCCAGTTGGCCATTATATGTTGCGTAAGGGCGTCAAATGGTTCTTTATCCCGAAAAAACCATGTCTCCGGCACAACTATTTCTTCTATAAGAGCTTCGAGTTCTCCCTGACTTTCATGTAACAGTTTGACGTAACCCCTGATATCAGCGAGGTTCAGGACGGCCATACGGTGTTCCACTGCCCTGTCAAGCCTTGACTGGCCTAACGATCTGGCCTCAAGACCTATTGTTTCTTTAAGCAGCCCTTTAATCCGGTGCCGTTCCATCTGGTCTGGATTCCTCTTCGCTGTATATTACCTCGCAGACGTGTTTCGGGATAAGATGGGCCACATCCACCCATTGGACCATGCCGTCTACTCCGGTCTTTATCCCTTTCAGGTAAGGAGCATCCTTAGGATATACCCCGCAGGGTTTAAAATCGGTTATCTCCGAACGGATGACCTCTGAGGTTCCCTCGGCCACAATACCCAGAATTTCCTCTTCGCAACCTGGTGGCCAGGGGAATCTCACCAGTATGATCCTGGTACTGAATCTTTTCCTGCTTGGAGTTCCCAGGGCAAGGGAACTGAGGTCAAGTACGGGCAGAGGCTGGCCCCGGTAATTCATAACACCCGCCATGTAGTCAGGGGTACAGGGGATCTGCTTCAGGTTAACAATGGGTACTACCTCAACCACCTTGGTGGCAGGCAGGGCATATAGTTCCTTTCCTATCCTGAATTGTAGAAGCAGCATGTTTTGTCTAAATCACTCTGAACCGTGACGTCCTGTCCTGAAGTCCGCGGGCGGCATCCTGGAGTTGCACCACGGCGTCATTGGTCTGGTGAAGGGACTCCGCTGTCTGTTGCGCGGTCTCATTCAGCTTGCTCACCGCATCACTGATTTGATGGGCCCCCAGGGACTGGGATTCCATGCCTTCATTTACCGACTCCATGTGGGGCATAAGTTCCTGCACCTTTTCTATTATATTAGCAAGCTGAGAACCTATTTGTTTGATATCAGTGGCATTTCTACGAACTTCCTCGACGAACTTATCCATGCCCATGACCCCTGATGACACTGCGGACTGCACGTCCTGAACCATTTTTTCAATGTCATAGGTAGCTATGGCAGTCTGATCCGCGAGACGCCGGATTTCCGTGGCAACAACGGCAAACCCGGCTCCGTATTCCCCGGCTTTTTCCGCTTCTATTGCGGCATTCAGTGA
>JALVVK010000003.1 GCA_027023445.1 Deltaproteobacteria bacterium
CGCATCAGGAGCTCGTTCCCAGTGCAGCATAGTCCGGCGACATTGATGCCCTTGGCCCCGGCGGCTTTCGCCTCACTGACAAGTTCTGGATCACATGCCGCGGCCAGAATCATTTCCGAGACAATCGGGCTGTGGCCGTGCACCAGTACGTTGACCTGATCTTTTTTGAGAACGCCCAGGTTGACCATGGAAGTCCTCGGCACGGGGGTACCGAAAATAATGTCGGACAATTCGGTGGCGATCATGGAACCGCCCCAGCCGTCCGCAAGCGAAACCCGCACCGCGTGCAGACAGATACTTGTGGCGTCTGAGTCAACGCCCATGTGGGTGCGGTGCAGCATCTCCACCACGTCGCGGTCAACGCCGCGCGGGGTGACGCCCGTTTTTTCCCACAACTCGCGCCTCTTGCCAGGCACCCGGCCCATGAAGGAAACCGATCCGGTACGGAATCCGAAGTCGTCGATAAACTGATCGGCCACGGCCAGGGCCATTTCCTGTACGGACCTGCCCGCCTCTTCGACACCGATTTCGCCCGCAATGCGCCGAAGCTTTTCCTTGTCACGCACACCGTAGTCCGTGGTCTTGCCCTCGCCAATGGCGCGCAGGGTTTCCACCAGGTCGCGGCCATGATCGGAATGGGCTGACGCTCCGGCAGCCACGAATCTACCGAAGTTGCGGGCCACGGTCACATCCGCATCGGCTCCACACACACCGCGCTGCCGTTTTCCCTTGCCCGGTGTAATACGGCAGGGGCCCATGACGCACTTGTTGCATGTCAAACCCTGCGCACAGAACTTACATTGGGGCGTCTGCTCGTCCAGCCTGTCCCAGACGGTCTGCACCCCGTCTTCTTTTGCCTTGCAAATCATCGCCTTGGCGTCATCCCACATGGTGAGGTCTTCGACGGAATGTTTTTCCTTAGCCATTATACGCCTCCAATCCTTATAAAGCGGCCCGCGGCATCGCCAGGCCGCCGGGTTCTAAAAGACAAAAACCTTAGCCTGGATCGAAGGCTATCCGTTTTGGATGGCCGCGTCTGTCGGATAGGCGACAGACGGTGAGGACGAGGCAAAAAATATCCGGTTAAAAAAACGACCTTGACTGATTTGATTGCGCCTGTCAACCCGGACCGGGGTCTTTCAAGACGGGGAACGGTTAAGATGCTTCCCCTTACTCCTCTCCCACACTCCTGAGGGCTTCCAGGTTCGGGATAAAGAAAATGCCCCGACTGCGTTTTTTAACCAGGCCCGCGCGGACCATGTCGTTGAGAAGAGTGGAAGTGGTCTGCCGAGTCGCCCCGACAACCTGGGCGAGCTGTTCGATGGTCAAATCAAGCCTGAGCACGCGGCCATTGCCCTCAGGTTCACCTGATTCCACCGCCTCTTTGACCAGGAATTCGGCCAACCGTTTATAGATGTCCTTGAAGGCCAGACCGCCGATAATGGAAAAGGCGTTCTGCATGATATGGCCGAACACACGGACCATGGTTCGGGTAAATGTCGGCATTTCAGACATGCAACGCTTCACGGACTGGACGTCCGTGATCAGCAATATGGTGTCCTCGAGGGACTGGATATAGCAGCCCGCGTGGGTTGAATAGAGATCGCCCGGGGCGAGAATGGCCAGGGTGAACTCCTTGTCCTCGTACCCCAGATAAACGCGTACCTTGCCTTCAGCAATGACGAAGACAAGGTTTTCCCCTCTCTCGGGATAAAAAATGATCTGCCCTTTAGGATACCGCCGCTCCCTGAAAACCGCGCGCAGTTCCGCCAATTCAGGTCTTTTAAACTCGTCCAGAAGATTGATGCCGGAAAACTTCATATTCCTCCTACGATAAACATTTTCACGAGCGGAAATAACACGGAACGCACGCCGCCGTCTATTCGGACAGCCGATATTACGCTTTTGCCCATGCCTGTATCTGGAGATGACTTACCGTATAAAATAATACCCTATAAACCAATACCCTGTTTAAGGAAACATTCCCAGCCTGCCCCCATATTCATTTTTTTATTGATCGTTATTCCTGCACGGGTATAATGATTAAATTGATCAGTTGTACATTTATCCTTGAAAATTCCGGGAAAACAAAAGGCGGTTAAGGGCAATCATGAAGGCCATGCGCAGAAAACGAAACATGCTACGCAGAAAATACGCGGGAGGCCTGCTCCTTGCTGTTCTATTGATCTTGATAGCTGATTCGTCAATGGCCCTTGCGGAACACCGGGTAAAAATCAAGGCCGGCATAAGATACAGGTGGGAGTACCAGGACAGATTCAATCAGAAATATTACGGAGCAGATCCGCCTGAAGGAAAGACGGATAATGGATTTCTCCTGCAAAGGGCCCGGTTTGTTATTGGTTTCCAGCCCCACGGGGATATATATCTTTCAGCAGGGCTCCAGGATTCCAGGGCGTATAACCTCGCCCTTGCCGACCGGGCCTTTTATAATCCGCGTCTGGGTCTCTACCATAATCCCGACAAGGACTATCTCGAACCCTTTGATACCTATCTCGAACTGAAAAATCTCTTTGCCTGCAGGCTCAGTCTCAAGGCAGGAAGACAAATTATTGCCTATGGAGACAAGAGGATCTTCGGGCCGGGGGAATGGGGAAACACAGGAAGATATATATGGGATGCGGTCAAGGTTTCGTATAGGTCCGGGAAAAACTTCATAGACGCCTTTTATGGCAAAAACATTATTCATGACCCGGAAAAACTCACCCTGGGTCATCGCCACTTCTTCGGATGCCTTGCCATCTACAGTCATTTCCGCCTGCCGGTGAAGGAAAAGGTCCTTTGCCTGGAACCGTTTCTGATCAGAAAATTCGACAACCACGACAATTTCAGGGGAGAGGACCTCAGGCTGGGCGATTTTGCCTCAAACTACTACGGACTGCGCACCTATTCCAGTCCCTTCCCGGGACTTGATTATGACCTTACCTTTGTATGGCAGTCAGGCCACTGGGCACAAGATGACCTGGATGCCTATGGCTATCACGTTATGGCGGGATACAGGCCGGCGGGGATGCCCTGGAAGCCCCGGGCGAGTGTCGAATTTTCCTATGCCTCCGGGGACAGAAACCCTGCGGACGGAAAACGAGGCACCTTTGACGGGGTGTTCGGGGCACGGGACAAGATGTACGGCAGGATGAACCTGATGGACTGGAAGAATCTCCAGGACGCACAGGTTAACCTGGAATTCAAGCCCGGGAACAGACTGGGATTCAAGGCCGAACTACACAAGTTCTGGCTGGCCGAGGCCAGGGATGCCTGGTACCTGAATCAAAAATTTTATAGAGACAAAAGTGGACGATACGGCAAGGACCTTGGATGGGAACTTGATATTGTCGGCAAGTACCCCACGCCCCTGAGGGGCCTGGACGTGCAATTCGGTTACGGTCATTTCTGGCCTGGACGATTTGTCAGGAAGATGGCCGACAATTCCGAGGCCAATTGGTGTTTTCTTCAGCTTTATTACCGCTTTGCCGGCGCCTGTCTCTGACCCATGCCCACAGACAAACTGTCCCCGAGGGGAGCGGCCGGCATCTGATCAACAGAAGAGCCACTATAGCTCAACAGGTTACGATGAAACCCGGCGTTTTGCCTTGTGAGTAGTTACGGAGGGATTGATCATGAACAGATTGGCAGGTCTTGGGAAATCGGTATTGCTTTTGGCTGGCTTGTTTCTCTTGCACTCTCCTTTCTGCCTTTCCGCACGTGGCGGTCAGCCCATTGGTATGGCAGTGGAATTCATGGATCATGCGGCCTGTGCCTACATAGCCCGCGACAAGGGCTGGTTCAGGGACCAGGGGCTGACACTCTCTGCCTATGAAAGTTATGTAACCGGCATGGCCCTGGCGTCAGCCCTTGCCAGGGGAGACATCCAGGCAGCCTACATATGCCTGGTGCCAGCACTGAACGTCTACGCCAATGCCGGCGTGCCGATACGGATCGTTGCCGGAACCCATAAGTACGGATATGGTCTGGTGGTCAACCCCAGGATAATAAAAGAGGTAAAGGACCTGGAAAGGCCGGGCGTCCGGATCGGTTGTGTCAGGGAAGGCGGAGCAGTGGATGTCCTTCTTCACAAGGCCATTGATCGGTTCGGCCTGGTTCCCTCCAGGATACTGGACAAAGTCCAGAGGATGAATCCTCCCAAACAATTGCTGGCAATAAAAATGGGACAACTGGACGCCGCATTCCTGCCTGAGCAGTGGGCCACCATGGCCACGAATTATGGTTTCAGGATGTTGCTCACCGCCAGGGACCTGTGGCCCCGCATGCAGGGAAGCGTCCTGGTGGTAAAGGAAGAATTGATAAGAGAGCACCCTGAAAAGGTCAGGGCACTGGTCAGGGTGACCAGAAACGCCACTGACTGGATCAACCGGCATCCACGCGAATCGGCCCAAATCCTGGCCAGGCAGTTGTCGTTAACCGGAGAAAAGGTCTTTCCGGTCAAGGCGGCCGCCGGGTTTGAGATAGACCCTGAAACCCTGAAAACTTCTATGAGCCGCATGGAATACACCACCTCCATTGATCCGGGAATGGTTCAGGATGTGATCGATTACATGCTAAGACTGGGATACCTGAAAAAAGGCTTCAAGGCCAAGGACATACTGGACCTGGAGTTCATGAAATGAAACGGTTACCAGGGAGCATTCAGGGGCTGTTGCCTGTAGCCGCGTCCCTCATCCTGTGGGAGACAGCCACCCGTTTTCATCTGATCCCGGGCCGTTTTTTCTTCCCTCCATTTTCAGAGGTCATGCGGCAATTCTACGAGTTGACCGTAAGCGGAGTCCTGACAGCTAATTTTTTCAGCAGCCTGACCAGGGTCCTGATAGGTTTTTGCACGGGCTCGGCCGCCGGGTTGATCATGGGAGTCCTCATGGGATGGAACGGTATCCTGGACAAGACCTTCAGCCCCCTTATCAGCCTCCTGTACCCCATTCCGGCCCTCGGATGGCTGCCACTGCTTATGCTATGGATCGGCATAAACGAAATCCTGCCCATCGCCATAATCTTTATCTGCTCTTTCTTCCCTATCTGTTACAACACGGCGAGTGGCATCAGAAACGTGGACCTCAAATTCATAAACGCCGCACGGGTCCTGGGAGCCTCAAGCCCCAGAATCCTGATGACCGTGTTGATCCCCCTGGCACTGCCGTCCATATTTACCGGATTGAGGCTGGAGGCGGGAATGGCATGGAGAGTGATAATAGCAGCGGAGATGGTGGCCATTCCCACCGGCATAGGCGCCTTGCTCATGAGGGCGGA
>JALVVK010000004.1 GCA_027023445.1 Deltaproteobacteria bacterium
CAGGAGCCTGCTCGAGAGACCGTGGGGAAATAATTCCCTGATAAAGGGTAGTTCGATGATATCTGTTTGCGGCGGGGATTCAGGGTATCTGCCAAGCAGGACGGAAAGGGCGTGTTCCGCCCTGGCAGCCGATGCCTCCAGCTGCGGCCGCATGGATCGTGCCTCGGCAAGGCTCTGCCGCGCCTGGTAAACATCAATGGACGGGACAAGGCCGAGGGCGTAACGCCGTTCAACCAGATCAAGGTTCTGCTTCAGGACCTTTACTTTGCTGTTGATAAGCTCTACTCGTTTTCTGTCCTCGATTATCTGGTAATAAAGGTCTGCCACCTCGCAACTTACGGTCAGATAGACAGTATGGAGATCCTGTCTGGATGCCTCCTTTTCCAGTCGGGCGGCCCCTGAACGGTTGGCAAACTTTCTCCAGAGATCAATCTCATAGCCAGCCGCCAGAGATGCGCTGTAGCTCGTGCCTGAATTGGTGCCGAAAAAACCGGGCTGGCTTTCCCTGCTTCTTTCGTATTGGGCGTTCAGGAAGGGAAAACGAGCGCTGTTTTCACCTTTCAATACGGCTTCTGCCTGTTTCAGTCGGGCGGCAGCCTGGGCGATATCCAGGTTTTGTGAAAGGGCCTCCTGTATCAGCCTGCTTAATCCAGGATCTCCAAAGGCCTGCCACCAGGATGGATAGACGCCCTTTTTTGCGTCCGGGCTGACCGGCTCCCTGAAAGAGGTGGGCAGCGGACCTGGCAGGGCCGTCTTCAGGGGATGCCTGGGAGCGCATGCCTGTATAAGCATGGACAGCATAATAATCAGGATAACGGGCGCGGCGGAGCTGCGTGACTTCATTCCAGAGGGGCCTCCATCCCGGCCTTTACAAAGGAGATCATTCTTTCAAAGAGAATATCTATTCCTGTTTCCTGCTCTAATTTTAAAGGATTCCAACTGGGTTTGCCTGCGTTAAACATGGTATGACCCATGATCCCCAACATGAACTGTAGCCGGGAGAAGAGCGCATCCTGTGGGAGATGGGGGAGGGCGGATTGTAGGGTATCAAAAAAGAGCGCGAGCACGTCTTTCATCTCCCGCAGAAAAATCTGGCGCACCTGCTGGTTCGGGTCCATTATGGCCCTCGCCACTATGGTGATAAAGCAGGTTCCCTGTTCAGAGCGCAGGAGAGGAAGGGAAGGCGCGATAAAGGCCCTTATGGTGGCTTCAAGGTCGGGACGGGTCTTTCGTTCCGCCGCTTCCTTTCTGACCTTTTCCAGGCCCTTTATCCGCTGTCCATTGAGTTTTTTGAGCCTTCGCCGGAATATCTCTCCGATAAGGGCGTCTTTCGAACCGAAGTGGTAATTTACGGCAGCAAGATTCACCCCTGCTTCTGTGGTTATTGTCCGAAGAGATGTAGAATGGAATCCGGAGCGGGCAAACAGCCGTTCTGCCGCATCAAGGATTTTTTCTTTTGTTGAGCCGTTTGCCATACCGTTCCTGTCATCAGGGGTGTCAGGATGAATTGTTTCATACGAATGAATAAAACGATCGTTTAAAAAGGTCAAGGAGAAATACGCATGGAGAAAATTTTAATCAATCCAATCGGGGTTATTCGCAGTCCTTTGAGAGATCGCTCGCAGGCACCGAAACAGGGCAGGGAAGGGCAGGTGGAGGGGCGGCTTGTGATCGGGGAAAAGTACCGGGAAGCTATGCTGGGCATCAATGCCGGCATGTCCATTACCATACTTTACTGGCTTCATTTGGCAGACAGGACCCGGATGAAGGTGCATCCCAGGGGAAATCTCTCTGCTGCCCTGAAAGGGGTATTTGCCACAAGGAGTCCGCACAGGCCCAATCCCATAGCCGTTGACGAGGTGAAGGTGATGTCTGTCGATGGAAATACCATTTATGTCCGTGGCCTGGACGCATTGGACGGCACGCCGCTCCTGGATATAAAGTGCTGCCTGAGGGATGTAAGTTTTAAGTTTTAAGTGATTAAGTTTTAAGGGGAAGTGGACGGCTATAGGACCTTACAGTCAAAGGCTTATCCGCTGAACCTGGAGCGCAAATCTATATTGCCCGAAAAGTTGAAGTGTTAACACATCTCAGCCATGCCGCAAGCTCTGGCAACCTCACTTAACACTTAAAACTTAATCACTTAAAACTTTTTTAATCAGCGGAGAAATGTCAAGAGGAAAGATTTGACCCCGTTGAGCATTTCAGCCATGCCGCAAGCTCTGGCAACCTCACTTAACACTTAAAACTTAATCACTTAAAACCTTTTTAATCAGCGGAGAAATGTCAAGAGGAAAGATTTGACCCCGTTGAGATGGTTCTTTAGGCCTTTTCAGAGTCAAAAAATACCGTTGATCCATAGTATATATGGATATTATCTTAAGCTTTAATCTACGCCATTAAACTGATGGGCAAAGCTGCCGAAATGGAAAAGGAGCAAAAGGTAATGGCAGGTAGAAGATATATCATTTTTACCCTGGCTGTGGTGACAGCCATTCTAATCAATATTATCCCGGCGGCTGTCCGAGGTGCCGGTTTTGCAATCCTGCAGCAGGGTACCGGGGCAATGGGGCAGGGCAATGCCTTTGTCGCCCAGGCGGACGACCCTTCGGCGGTATTCTTCAACCCGGCGGGAATTACCGGTCTCAAGGGGACACATGTCTACGCCGGGGGAACCTTTATCGTGCCAAGGATCAGGTACAACGGCACTGACGGCGTCAGCGAATTTACGACAAACAAGGTTTTCTTTCCGCCTTTCCTGTACATGACACGGCAGCTATCCGAACAGGTTTACGCCGGGCTCGGTATATTTTCGCCTTTCGGGCTTTCCACCGTATGGAAGGACAACTGGCATGGACGTTACCTTTCCACCTTTTCCAGCCTGTCCACCATCAACATAAATCCCAATATGGCCTTTAAAAAAGGCAGCCTGTCCGTATCGGCCGGGTTAAACGTGCTTTCAGCCAACCTTCAGCTGGATAAAAGACTGGCCCTTTACTATATAAATCCCACGCTTCCAGACGGATCCCAGGGACTTACCGGTGACACCACGGGGTATGGTTATAATATAGGCCTCTTATACCGTCCAGATACCATGTGGAGCTTTGGCCTGTCCTACAGAAGCAGGATTCACCTGGATTTTGACAGCGCAAAGGCAAAATTCGATGTGCCGGCTGCGGTCGCGGCCTTTTTTCATGACACCGGAGCGCAAGGCAAGATGGAACTTCCGGCATCCTTTACCGCGGGAGTAGCCTGCAGACCCGTGGAAAAATGGATTGCCGAATTTGATATTACCTGGACAGGATGGTCAGTCTACAAGGAAGTAAAAATACTGTTTGATCAGCCCGAAGGGCCCGGTAGATCCGACACATTCATACAACAGAAGCAATGGCGTGATGTTCTTGCCTACCGGTTCGGGCTGAAGTATTCTCCTTCACCTGATTATACGTTGAGGCTTGGATACATCTTTGACCAGTCACCTGTGCCTGACTCCACAATAGATCCCCAACTGCCGGATGGGAACAGGGATATCTATACCGTGGGAGTGGATTACCGCGTAAGGAAAGGGCTCAAGTTAGGCCTGGCCTACAACTTCATTTATGGTCACCGCAGGATAAAGGACAACAATATCCTGGACTCACTTCTTGCGGCGGACAGGGCCAATGGCAAATACAGACAGCGTATCCACTCGCTGGGAATCAGCCTACATTACATTTTCTGAGTGAATCTTTTCCCCAAGCCTGTTAAGGGAATCATCAGACACATCGATTCCAAGTCCCGGGCCATCCAGGATATGGGCCTTTCCCTCCCGTTTGAAACTCACGGGAATGCGTGAAAGGTCCTCACTTAACAGGATGCTGGAATAGGACCCTTCCAGATACACATGATCCGGCATCAGGGCCGCCAGGTGTCTGCCTGCTGCGGCCAGCACCGCAGTTTCTCCAACATGGCATCCAATCTGACAGAAGATTTTGTTACTCCTGGCAAAATCAATCAGTTCCATGGCCTTTATCAGACCGCCACACTTTGAAAGCCTGATGTTAAATCCGTTGCACGCGTTATGCGCGGCAAGAGCCTTTGCGTCGTCAATGCTGCATATGGATTCATCCACTATTACCGGTATCCTCGCAGTACCAGTGACCATTTTCAGCCCGTCCATATCTTCCTTGGGTACAGGTTGCTCAATGGCGCTGATATGGCAGCCACCTGTCCGGTCCAGGAACTCAACGGCCTCTTTCCCTGTGAAGGCACCGTTGGCATCCACCCTGATGTCAACAAGATCTCCCAGTATTTCCCGTACCCGTTTCAGCCTGGATTCGCCTGCAAGGGAGTCTCCTACCTTCACCTTGACAAAGCGCATTTCCATTTCCTTTATCCGGTTCAGGATGCCAGCCAGGGCAGATTCTTCCAGCATTGGCACGACCGCTGAATATGTCAGTTCAACTGGCTCCAGGTTGCGGGAGAACAGGCGCCACAGGGGCAGACCGAGGCTCCGGCCGAGAAGATCAAGAACGGATAACTCAAGAGCGCACCAGGCCGATGGAAAGCGTCTGGCAAGGGGAAGGGAGCCCAGAGCCGACAATTCTGAAAGCGCGTCATCCACGGTCCAGTTTCTTTCCACGATGAAAGCGGACAGGGTCATTGCGGCCGCGAGACATTCATCTATTGTTTCTCCTGTAACATATGTTCTCGGGGTCCCTTCCCCATATCCCCTTGTGCCGTTTTCTGCCTCGGCAACCGCTAAAACCGCCTCGCTAAAATTCCTTTCCGCCAGGCTATGCGATACAGGGAGCCGAAACGGGATATTCAGACGATACAGAGTTATCTTTTTTATTTTCATTGTTCTTTGCCTTGGCCGCATATTGATCAAGTTCGCTGGCAGCACCCTTCCACTGATACCACTGATAGGGGCAGCTTATTATATATCTTTCCAGCCTGTTCCATGCCACGCTGGCAATGGAAATATCCTGTGATCCGTCAGAGAGCTGCTCCACGCACATGGTCACGTCGCCCCTTTCCCTTTTCATCAGGGCCAGCACTACAGGAACCCTTGCCCTCCGGTAGAAGAAGTCAAGTGTCTTGTCCTGGGGCACATGTCTTCCAAAAACCTTAACATGTCTATTCCTGTGTGGCCTCCATTCGGAAAATTCATCACACTCGGTTACAAGAATACGCCCTTTTTTTATTGCCTTAAGTGCCTTAAAGGCAACCTTGGGCTCGCTGGCGTCTATCAGCTCCACATTACACAGCC
>JALVVK010000005.1 GCA_027023445.1 Deltaproteobacteria bacterium
TTATTATTTAAATTGCATGCTTGAACTTGTCAAGCATACATTGTAGTGTTTCGTGGCTGTAATTTTTGATAAGGTGCAGGTATGCAGGTATATCAGGGTCTTGATACGATAAAAAAAACTTTTGACAACCCTGCGGTTACCATAGGTAACTTTGACGGGGTCCATCTGGGGCATCAGGCTCTTTTCAGAAAGGTGGTGTCCATTTCAAGGTCAAAGGATGGGGACGCGGTCGCTATTACCTTTGATCCTCATCCCTTGAAGATGCTGAGACCGGATTCGCCTCCTAAGCTGATTTCTACGCTGGATCAGAAAATAGAACTTATTTCAGAGGCCGGGATCGAACACCTCATTCTTTTACCTTTTACCATGGAGCTTGCCGCTACCTCCGCCGTGGAGTTTGTTGATAGAATCCTTCACCGTATAATAGGTGTGGAGGATCTGGTTGTTGGTTATGACTATGCGTGTGGCAAAGGTCGGCAGGGAGACATCAATTTTTTGAAAAAACAGGGCGACCTGCTGGGTTTTAAGGTCCATGTGGTGCCTCCGATAACCATTGACGGAATGGTGGTCAGCAGTACCAAGGTTCGGGGTCTGGTAGCCCAGGGAGAGATGAGACAGGTCAGGTTGCTTCTGGGCAGATATTATCAGATCAGGGGTATTGTTCAGGTCGGGAAGAGACGTGGCGGAAAGGTGGTTGGATTTCCAACGGCTAACCTGAATTTTGAAAAGGAGGACCTGTGTCCCAAAACCGGGGTTTATGTAGTACAGGTTCTCCACGAAGACAGATGTTATGGAGGAGTTTTAAATATAGGGTATAATCCGACCTTTGGAGACCAGAGGCTTACCGCCGAGACCCATATCTTTGATTTTAACAAGAATATCTATGGACATCCTATTAGGGTCAATATTATCCAGCGAATCAGGGACGAGCAAAAATTCGCCGGGCCTAAGGAGCTGGCGGCACAAATTTTTAAAGACGTGGAGACGGCCAGGTTGATATTAGCCAACGAGTCGGATCTTTCAGAATCATAATAATCAGCCCAGGATTTAGTCCTGATTGAGTTTTTTCCTTAAAACCCCTGATGGCCTGAAAGTCACTACCCTACGGGCTTCCAGGATAAGATCTTCTCCTGTATGGGGGTTTCTGCCCCTTCTTGGCCTTTTGTCCTTTACGCAGAATTTTCCAAAGCCGCTGATAAGAACATTTTCTCCGGATTCAAGACGTTTTTTAATGATTTCCAGCAGGGTTTCAACCGTTCTCACGGCTTCAGCTTTGTTCAGGATTTCATTTTTACAGATACTGCTTACAAGATCTGCCTTGGTTAAAGTCATGTTTATACACCGCCCTTCCTAACCGTTAATTACCTATCCAGCCAAAATTAAAGACAAATTATATGTATGACGGGTTAAAGTCAAGACCATTTTTTCTTTTCCGCAAAAGTTCCATCCGAAAATGGATTTTTGTTAGCCATGGACACACAAGGACATACATGGACAAAAACAAAATGTTCCCGGATGTGCATTTTCATACTTCATTGTGCCCGGCGCCCAGGGAATGGCGGTTACCGTGAAAGTACAATGTTAAATGGTAAATTCTGAATGTTAAATTAAGGTGCTAAATTATTATATCTCACTGAATTTAATAAAAATTTGTTTGCCACAATTTACAATTCACCATTTATCATTCAGCATGAAAGTTTGGGTGTCGGGTGTCGAGAAGAATGTTGAGAATGGTTCTCATGTCCTTGATTGGAATTTGTCCGGCAGCTGTTTCTCTTCCTGCTGATGGACTGGCAAAGGTAAGGTATGCTCCCATTGCGAGGCAGGCCACCCGGCTTATTTTCCCGCAGGATCCCATGCAGAAGGCAATAAGGGGGTGGTTTTGCCGGACATGGGTATATAATGATAACACGCTCTTGACATCCACAGGGGACCTTGCTGTGGTGACAATTTTTGTAATATCCGCACCCGCCTCAATTGAGTGTGTCAGTGTCCGGGTAAGTTTGTTCAAGTCTGGTGTGCCCTGAAAATCATGAAACGAGACAATTACCCTGGTGCCTGCATGGTGGGCGTGCCTGATAAGGGCATCTCTCAGTCCAGGTTCTGTGCCGAGTTCTATATCCACGTGGGAGACCCCGGCGTCTATGGCACGGAGAAGCAAATCAACCCTGTCTTTTTCCGGTTTTTTGCACTGACCTCCTTCTGCCGTTCCCCGGTTCGTGGCAACTACAGGTACGGATGAGGCATCCAGTATGGCCGGTAAGTCCCTGTCAGAGAGGTTTTCCAGAGAATCAAATCGGATCTCGATTAGGTCGGCCAGTCCGGACACCGCCTTTATTTTTTCAATAAGCCCTGGAACTTGAGTTTCCGCCACAGAGACGCAGATCATGGATTTTTAATTACAACAGCCTTTTGTCAATAGAGAAAACCAGGTAAAGAAATCCTCGTGTGCAGCCGTATTTATCAGTGACGGTTATTTAAAATAATCGTCAGTTTCCGGATCTATCTTGTTGAGATATTCGGTTATGGCTGCGTCATAGCCGCTCGTGGTGGCGAAAACCTTTCGAGCCAGTTTGAATCTGGTGGCCAGAGTAGTTGTTCCCCCGTTATTTTTCATTTCATCCAGCACCAGGGAATAATCCTCTGGATCCACTACTACGGTAACATACCTGAAATTTTTGGCAGAGGAGCGCAAGAGAGTCGGCCCCCCGATGTCGATATTTTCTATGGCTTCAGCAAGGGTAACGTCCTGTTTGGCAACTGTTTTTTCAAAGGCGTACAGATTGACTACCACCATGTCTATCTCAGGGATATCATGTTCTTTCATCTGAGCTGCGTGGGTGGCATTGTCTCTGATGGCGAGAATGCCGCCATGAACCTTGGGGTGAAGGGTTTTGACGCGGCCATCCATCATCTCTGGAAAGCCGGTAAGATCAGAGACGTCCTTTACCGGAATATCAGCCTCCCTTATGACACGCGCCGTGCCTCCAGTGGATATGATCTCGATACCCATGTCATGAAGTTCTTTTGCCAGTTCCTGGATACCGCTTTTGTCCGTTACGCTTAAAACAGCTCTTTGAATCCTTGACATGATAGCTACCTCGAACGATTCGGCGTTTAAAATGCCATTTGAGTTGCTGGGAATTGTAAAGTAATCTGTTTCTGAAAAGAATCTGGTCGGGACGGAGGGATTTGAACCCACGACCCCAGCGTCCCGAACGCTGTGCTCTACCAGACTGAGCCACGTCCCGACTGCCGCCATATTGTCCCAGGATTTGCAGATTGTCAACCGTATTGTCACGAGGTTTTATTATAAGTCATTTCTGCATGAAAGCCGGACGGTTATGAGGGGGAACAATGCAGATAACCAGTTATGCCTTTGGAAAAATTGTTATAGACGGCAATACCTATACCAGGGATATCAAGATAATCAGGGGGCGGATAATTCCTGAATGGTGGAGGGAACAGGGCCATCTTCTCCAGATGGTGGATATTCCTGACATTGTAAAGGCTGTTCCCCACACTCTTGTGGTGGGCACGGGAGCTTCCGGTCTCATGCGGGTGGCCGGAGATGTTCCGGAAATGCTTGGGAAGGCGGGGATAAGGCTTGAGGCAATGCCTACAAGGTTCGCCATTGAACGCTATGAGGAATTGGTTTCGATTCAGGGCGAAGACAGGGTGGCTGCCGCCTTTCATCTTACCTGTTAAGTCTATTGCTTAGGGATTGTAAGGCCGCACCCGGCTTGGAAATGCGGCCTTACGAATAAAAAACAGGAAGATTCCGGACACGGATAAGCACCGGCTGAGCATACAGATATTGAAAAGATCTGCGTGATCTGTGTTCATCTGTGTCCCGTCATCCTTTACCATGCTCTACGGCTGTTGTTAGATGTCATAGTAAAGGAAGAATTCATATGGATGCGGACGAAGTTTGACCGCATTTATCTCGTTTTCTATCTTGTATTCAATCCACATATCAACGACATCCTGTGTGAAGACATCACCCTTCAAGAGGAATTCGTGGTCTTCCTTCAGTGCTGCTATGGCCTCGTCCAGGGAGCCTGGAGCTGATGGAATGTTGGCCAGCTCTTCCGGTGGCAAGCTGTATATGTTTTTATCAAGCGGTTCACCGGGGTCGATCTTGTTTTCTATGCCGTCCAGAACAGCCATGAGCATGGCGGAGAAGGCAAGGTATCCGTTACAGGAGGGGTCAGGCGTTCTGAATTCAATTCTTTTTGCCTTGGGGGACTCCGAGTACATGGGGATCCTGACCGCGGCGCTTCTGTTACGGCTGGAGTAGGCCAGATTCACCGGGGCCTCAAAACCGGGCACCAGTCTCTTGTAAGAGTTGGTGGACGGGTTGGTAAATGCGCAAAGGGCCTTGCAGTGTTTGAGGATACCGCCAATGGCGTAAAGGGCTGTCTGAGACACGCCGGCGTATTTGTCTCCTGCAAAGGTTGGCTGGCCGTCTTTCCAGATGCTTATGTGGGTATGCATGCCTGTTCCGTTGTCACCGTAAAGGGGTTTGGGCATGAAAGTAACCGTGCGGCCATGGCGGTAGGCCACGTTTTTCAGTACATATTTGAACCACATGAGCTGATCACCCATCTGAAGCAGGGGTTTGAAGCGCATATCGATTTCTGCCTGGCCCGCGGTTGCCACCTCATGATGCTGACATTCCACATCAATGCCCAGGGCGCCCAGGGTGAGTAGCATCTCTGTCCTCATGTCCTGGAATTTATCCGTTGGGGGTACTGGGAAATAGCCTTCCTTGTGCCTTGGTTTGTAGCCAAGGTTGGGGCATTCATCCCTGCCGGAATTCCATATTCCCTCAACGGAATCCACTTCGTAGAAGCAGCCATTGCTGGCATTGTCAAAACGCACGTCATCAAAGATGAAAAATTCTGCCTCCGGCCCGAAAAATGCCGTGTCCCCTATCCCCGTGCTCTTGAGGTAAGCCTCTGCTTTTTGTGCGATGTTCCTCGGGTCTCTTGAGTACGGCTCCCTTGTGGTGGGATCAACTATGTTGCCAATCAGCACCAGGGTAGGCTCCTCTAAAAAGGGATCTATCTGGGCAGTGCTGGCGTCTGGTACCACGAGCATGTCACTTGCGTTGATGGGCTGCCAGCCACGGATGCTGGAGCCGTCAAAACCGAATCCATCCTCAAAGCTTGATTCGTCCAGCTCGCTCACCGGCACGGTAAAATGCTGCCATA
>JALVVK010000006.1 GCA_027023445.1 Deltaproteobacteria bacterium
GGATATAATCCCAGCGATTGCTTTTTGACCTTCATGATCAAGGGAACGGGATGATCCTGAATGATCGACAGCACAGATAAAGGGAGATCCGCAGATGACATATGATGAGGCCCTGGACTACCTGTCCGGCTTTCAGTTTCATGGTTTCCGTCTTGGCCTGGAAAGGACGGAAAATATCCTGAAGGCGCTGCACAGCCCTCATCTTAAATACCCGTGCATACACGTCGCCGGCACCAACGGCAAAGGCTCTGTGTGCGCCATGCTCACACAGATACTCACAGAGGCCGGATACAGGACCGGGCTTTATACATCTCCACACCTGTTTTCTCTGGCAGAACGGTTCAGGACAGGCTCGCGCCAGATAGAACCGGATGAACTGGCTGCCATGATCACGCGCATCAGGTCTTTTGTGGAAAAAGGCTATGAGCTCAGCTACTTTGAATACACCACTGCCATTGCCTTTCAGTGGTTCAGGGAAAAGGCGGTGGACATCGCCATACTTGAGACAGGGCTTGGCGGCAGGCTGGATGCCACAAATGTCATCACCCCGCTTGTAAGCGTCATTACAAATATCGGCCTGGATCACCAGACGTATCTTGGAAACAGCCTGGAAGAAATAGCCAGGGAAAAGGCAGGCATAATCAAGCCTGGCGTTCCCGTGATAAGCGGGGTTACGGGCGGCGCGGCGCGAAAGGTGATTGAAGAAACCTGCAACACGCTTCGTACAAAAGCCCGGATTCCAGGCAGGGATTTCGAGATTGTGCCCGCCCCAGGCGGCCTGTTGACCTACCGGGAGCCAGGCGTTGAAATCCGGGACATAACGCCTGGCCTCATGGGAAGTCATCAGGCAAAAAACACCGCACTTGCAGTTGCCGCCATAAGACAGATACGGGGCAAGGGGTTTGAAATCCCTGATGATGCCATAAGGAAGGGCTGCGCCAACGTAAAATGGCCGGGAAGAGGCGAACTGATCAACGGCCCGGTGCGGATTCTGCTGGATGGAGCCCACAATCCGGACGGCGTACAATCTCTTAAAGGCATCATCCGGGACATGAGGCCAGCAGGCCGCTCATGTCTGCTGTGGGCCTGCTCCAATGAAGGCGGCAGCAAGGACTACAGGGCCATGCTGAACGACCTGGAAGGATTCTTTGACAGGATAGTCATAACCGAACCTCCGGGCCCAAGGGCACCTGTCAGCGTCAGCGAATGGAGCATGGCCGGGCTTGATTGCCGTATCGTACTTGAACAGAAATGGGAAACCGCCCTGCTGAACGCCCTCGAAACCCTTGAAAAAGGAGATTTCCTATGTGTTGCCGGCTCCCTTTACCTGGTCGGAGCCGTAAGGAACCGGATTATGAAAATGAATGGTACTGCCGTATCCAAATGCTGACAGATGATCCCGGGTTATGCGGTCTGCGAGTGTGTAGGCAAAGTGCATGGTCCGGGAAGACTGCCAACAGGAATTACCGCCTGTTGATAAAACAGCCCGGTCCGGGTATCCGGATCGGGCTGTTCTGAATAACTCGCCTGGTTTACGCAGAAATTCTTAGAAGAACCACAGGAATTCCGCTGCAAACCGCATGGATATGTCATTGGATTCGCGTCCGTTGTTAAAGTCGGTCTCGTCCCTTCCAATGGCATCCAACGCCTTTGTTATGTTCCTGGCACCAGAGCCCGGGAAGAAGAAGGCCGCGCCCCCCTTAATGGTTACAGAGTCATAGAGCCTGTAACGCAGCTCGTTATTCCATTCCGTGCCCATATAGCTGTCTATGCGGACGTTTGAAAGCCCATAATTCTCATAATAGTAGACCACGGGCGCGGTCTCGTTGAACCACATGCACATCACGTTGGTGATGTAGGTCCACTTGTTAAAGCCTGTCTTTAATCCGCCGCCTACCATTATGAAGCCCGGATTATCCAGGGCGGCGCCACCGTTGATGCCGGCACCCCTGACAGACCCGTAATAGGCAGGCAGAATACTGTAAAGGGTCTGGCCGAGAAGCTGGTTGCCGTCAAAGGAAATGCTCTGCTCACTTCCAAAACTCGGGCTGAACCTGGCAATGCCAACCGCGGGGGCGAACCCTTTAAGCTGATCGTCGTTCAGGTTATCGTCACCAGAGACATAATAGCCTCCGAGATGTGCTTCAAACTTCTTTATCCCCACCGCCTTGTGAAGATCAACGGCAAGATCGGCAAACATGGCCCAGGATCTCACATCCATGTTCACAGAGCCTTTGTGTCCCTTACAATATACCAGCTCGGCAGAGGGCTTGAAGATGCCATAGGTGCCCTTGCCCTGAAGGCCCATGAAATAGCGGTCAAGATGCTGACCCTTTGTATCGTTCCGGTCAAGCATCAGAAAACCTTCGAGGTATGTTGTCCTGGCAACATTGTAACCCAGCTTGCCATAGTAGAAGGTCCTGTCGGCATTAGAGCTCTGCTGCGGGCTGCTTATGGGATTGCCGTAAAGGCTGTCCGTAGTACCCTCATCCCAGTAGCCTGCCTCGTCCTCATCCTTCTTGATGTACCACATGGCCCACTTGAAGCCTGAGGCAGCGCCCTCAATGCCGAATCCGGGGTCATCGTCACCATAAACCAGGCCTCCCCAGCCGATGTCCACGCCTCTGGCGTCCCATCCAGCCTTGAAGCGGGAGTCGATCCAGGGCATGTTGAAGGTGGCAAGCAGACGCTCAATGCCGAACTGCTGGCTCTGGTGACCGTAACCAAAATCCGTGCGGTCAACCGACTTCCTGTCGAGCACCGTATCCGATTCAAGGGCCATGTACACGTCCCAGTCCTGCCCGTGGGAGAAATTGAAGAAAAGCCTGTTCTCTCCACGGATATAGCCGTCCTTGACCGCGCCCCCTGCCTCTGTAAGGTGGGCCCTGGTGGATTTGGATCCGGCGCCGGGGTCGCCACCGATTCCGCTTCCAAGCGCCCATACCGCCTTTGCGGCCGTCTCCTCCTGGGTGGCGGTCAGCCCCTTGCTGAGGCCAAAATCCCTGTTAACCTCGGATGTGGGGATCAGGCGGATCTGTCCCCCCAGCCTGACGGTTATGTCCCCAACCGTCTGCACCACCACGGTGCCCGGCCCTGCAATCGCCTGAGAGGCGGCGAAAATGCCTGCCACCAGGCACACAATCAAGGCGAGATATGAATTTCCTCTCCTCATGTAAAAAAGTCCTCCTCGATAATAATTAGTTGATTCATGCGGATACCGCCTGGAAAATACAGGCTTATGCCCATATTGAACAACAGAAAACCAGTCTATCACCTCCCCTCCCATTCGTGCCGACAGGCCCCTCCCCGGCGTCAGTCCCCTCTGACCGTCCTCTGACGCAGGATACGGGTTACTGTCTGGTCATATCGTTCATCATTTCCTGGGAATACGTCTGCAGGCGCTTGAGATAGGCCTCTCTTACAACCTGCACGTCCCTGACAAATTTCCTGAACTCGTCCATGGTAAGGGCCTGGGGGCCATCGCATAGGGCCTGATCCGGAGCGGGATGACACTCCACGAGGATCATGTTGGCCCCGGCTATGACACCCTGGGCCGAGGCATGGAAGATGTCCAGCAGGCCCTCCGGCCCGCGGGCCTTGATGCCAACAGAGTGGCTTGGGTCCACGCACACGGGCAGCCTTGTCAATCTTCGCACCACCGGCACATGGGTGAAATCCACAATATTCCTGTGCGGAAGGCCGAGCTGGGACTTCACGCCGCGCAGGCAGAAGATAATATTCCGGTTCCCCTCGCTTGCAATGTACTCGCAGGCATTCAGGGATTCCTCCAGGGTAAGCCCCATCCCCCGTTTATACAGAACCGGAAGTTCCTTCTGGGAGCCTACCGCCTTGAGCAGCTCAAAGTTCTGGGCGTTCCTGGTTCCTATCTGAAGCATGATCCCGGTGGGCCGGCCGGCATCATCAAGGGCCTTGAATATCTCATCAATATGCTGCTCCCTCAAAACCTCCATGGCGATAACCTTGATCCCGTACTTTCCGGCAAGCTCAAAAAGCCATGGAAGGCATTTTGCTCCATGACCCTGGAAATCATACGGGCTGGTCCTTGGCTTATAGGCCCCCATCCTGGCCGTGGATATGCCAAGGCTCTGGAGATTCTTAAAGATCTCCTCGGCAAACTCCCTTGTCTCCACCGCGCACAGGCCTGCGAACACGTGCAGGGAATCCTGGTCAAAGGTAAGCCCCTGGTACTTGAACCCTATGGGGACCAGATCAACATCATGTCTTCCTATCTGCCTGTATTTGGCAGATACCCTTACCACCCTTTCCACCCCTGGAACATGCTCTATAACGTCTTCACGGACAGGCTGGGTAGGCCCGATGAGATGCACCTCCGTAACCTCCCTGGTCTCTCCCTGCAGTTCCACGAGACGGACCTTTATCCCTGGAAACTGCTCCAGGTACCCGCGAATAGTGCCAAGGGTCTTTTCCTTGTCTTCCAGATCCGGTTTCAATATGATTATCATTTTCCAACTCTCCTGTATGGGATTGCCCCAGCACCGCCATCCGGCCCGTGCCTCCGGCGATCCCTGAATTTAAAATATTTCCCTGCAATATCTCAACTAACATCTTGACCGTAACCGGTCAAGCTGAGCCATGTATTTCTGGCTACCCCCTGCACGTTGGTGCATGCCCTTTTCATGGCATATGGCTGACCAATGATGTAAACCTTTTTTTCCGCCCTGGTTATGGCGGTATAAAACCACTTGTTATTCAGCATGATAAAATGAGAATTGGTCATGGGAATAACCACGACCCTGTACTGGCTGCCCTGTGCCTTGTGCACGGTAAGGGCATAGGCAAGCTCAAGGATGTCCCCGATGTGGTCAAAATCATAGGCGACGGCTATACGCTCCGGATATACCACATAGAACTGTTCCAGGTCATGATCCACCTTTGCCACAAGGCCCACGCTGCCGTTAAAGATACGCCTGTGCTCAGGGGAATCAAAGCGCCTGCCGTTTTTCACAAAGGATTCCCAGGCCATGACCGGCATGTCCCGGTTCTGCAGGTGCACCACCTTATCCCCTTCCCGAAGCACCATGCCCGCCCTTTTAACGGCCCCGCTCCTGCCGGCCGGGTTAAGGATCTCCTGGAGCTTTGAATTGAGCACCTCTGTGCCAAGCTGGCCTATGCGCATGGGAGTGAGCACCTGGAAATCCCATACAGGGTGGGACAATCTGGTCTTGTAGGCCCTGGCAAGCTCCAATATCCTGTCTAATATCCCCTGGTTGTTTTCCTCCCTCAGGGTCTTGAGCTCTCTTTCGCTTCGTCCCTTTTTGAGGACATATATGTTGTGACGCTCCAGGCGTTCAAAGGAAAAATCCTTCCAGCCTTTTTTATCAACTCCAGGGGGCACCCTGCCCTGCCTGATTTCATTGGCAAACAGGGTCAGGACACTGTCCTCGCTCTGCCTGTAGATTTTTGTGAGATGGACCGATGGGACCAGGCCCGCGTTAAGCGCATCATCGAACACGTTCCCCGCTCCAATGGGCGGAAGCTGGGCGGGATCCCCCACCAGGATAAAAAGTGTTGATGGCTTCAAGGCGTTAGCAAGCCTGTAGAACAGGGGAAGGCTCACCATGGACGCCTCATCAAGCACCACTACCCGGTATGGAAGGGGCTTTTCCGGCCCATACTCAAACACCCCTCCTCCCTGGTACTTGAGCAGGCTGTGAATGGTAAAGGAATCGTAACCCGTTGCCTTCCTGATCCGCGCGGAGGCCATGCCGGTAAAGGCACAACAGGCTATCTGCTCCTTTGGGGCGTAGTGGGTCACCAACAGGTCAAGGATGGCCCTGCACACAGTTGTCTTTCCAGTGCCGGCAAAACCCGCGAGGCCGAACACAAGCCTGGGCTCGGTGGCGACCATGCCCACGATCCTGCGTTGCTCAGTGGAGAGGCGGATACCCCTTTGAGCTTCATAGCTTTCCAGGAAACGGTCAACCAGATCCGGGGTGATAACAGGCCTTGCCGTCCCTGCCGAACGCTGGACAAAGAAATCCCTGAGCCAATGTTCCATGTAGCAATACGAGGCCAGACCCACCTGTCCAGATGGGCCCCTTACGAGTTTTCCCTCAAGGACCATGGGCGCAAGCACGCCCTTTACAAGGGATTCTTCCGGGGCGGACCCTTCATGGGTTAGCACCTCGGTTACCGCATTGACAAACCCTTTCTCCTCCAGGTAGCAGTGGCCGTCCTGTTCCGCAGCGGACATGAGGACATGGACCACCGCGGCCCGTATCCTGTTGGGAGAATCCGGGGCCATCCCCATGGCCATGGCCAGGCGGTCTGCGGTCTTAAAACCTATTCCCCGAACCTCGGTAAGCCGGTAGGGATCATCACTTACCACCTTCACGGCATCATTTTCAAAATGATTATAGATCCGGATAAGGAGATTCGGGGTAATGCCGGCCCCGGCCTTTGCAAGATATTTTGACAGGGCGCGGAGGCTCTTGTGCCTGTGCCAGGATTTCATGATGAGGGCAAGACGCTTTTCCTTTATGCCCTTAACGGCCAGGAGACGATCCGGCTCCTCTTCCAGAATCCTCACAAGTTCATTCTCGCCAAAACGCTCAAGGAGCTGGCCTGCCATTTTTTCCCCGATTCCCTTGACTACCCTGGAAAGGAAAAAAAGCAGTTCACTGCCCACAAGCCTGCACCTGGTAAAAGCAAACTGCCGGCCATACTTACTCATGGTCCAGGCGCCGCTGAACTGGAACTCCGCTCCCTCAAGACCTGCGTTATTGGCAAGCTCGGCCACGTGCCCCACCGCGGTGAAACGTGCGCCCCTGGGCGGCTTTACCTTTAAAACGGCATAGCCTGTCTCCGGGTTGGCATAGGTGACCCGTTCCACCCTGCCCTTTATCAAAAGGGTCTGATCACCTGCGCCCCGCGCAGAATCCGGAAACCCGGCCTGTTCAGTCATCATGTCCCTCAGTAAAAACAGCGTCCTCGCCTACACTACAAGGATATTACTCCCCCCACATAGAAATAAGCACAAAAAAGAGTATAACCACCTGATGTCGCGCTCCCGGCAAAAAAATGTCTGCCATCTTTCCCTGTCAATGACACGCAGCCATAAACCGCAAAATGCGAGCTTGCCCGCGAACCCCGTTTTGAGTAAGTTTGACCGGCGCATGGACAACAGGCGAAATTTACCTTTTACCCGAACAACCAAGGCATTTTCAAACAAAACTTTCATGCCAAGTGGTGCTTCGCACCCCATAATAATGAAAGTTGGCTCATGATTCATGGCTCATAGGTGATAGTCACAAAAAATCACCTTGTTTTTTAACCCATGAGCTATGACCCATGAGCTATAAGCTATTTTCACGGTAAAAATGAACATAGACAAAATTCTTTCCCTTGTTACCAGGCCGGCCCGATATCTGGGAAACGAGACAAACGCCCGGCACAGGTCATGGGAGGAAACAGAATTACACATGGCCCTGGTGTTTCCCGATCTGTATGAGATCGGCATGTCCCACCTCGGGCTGCATATCCTGTACGATATCATCAATCAGACCCGCTGGGCCATGGCGGACAGGACTTATTGCCCTGACCCGGACATGGAACAACTCCTCAGGGAGAAAGGGGTTCCCCTTTGGGGCCTTGAATCCAGAAAACCTCTTAGGGATTTTGATATCCTGGCCATAACCCTACCTTATGAACTCTGTTATGCCAATATACTAACAGTTCTGGACCTCTCGGGCATACCGCTGACAGCCAGGGAACGCATGGACCGGCGCTGGCCGTTGATCCTGGGAGGGGGAACATGTGCGGTAAACCCGGAACCCGTGGCGGATATCTTTGACGCGATCCTTGTGGGCGAGGGGGAAGAGGCGCTGCTCGATATCGCGCAGACAGTAAGGGAATGGCAGGAGGGCAAGGGAAGCAAAACAGAACTGTGGGAAAGGCTTGGAACCATTCCGGGGGTGTATGTTCCCCGGTTTTACCAGCCCGGATACCAGGGCAGGGATTTCGCCGGAATCGAAATAACCGCCCCTGCCACAGGTCCTGTTGTGCGCCGCACGGTTCATGATTTCGACCGTGTGCCCGCTCCATCCCGGCCCCTGGTGCCCCTTGTCAATATTGTTCACGACCGCCTTGGGGCCGAAATCGCCAGGGGCTGTACAAGGGGCTGCAGATTCTGCCAGGCAGGGGTAATCTACCGGCCGGTAAGGGAACGCCGGCCCGAAACCATCCTTGAATATTTCCGCGGCGCGCTGTCTTCATCGGGATGGGACCAGATTTCCCTTTTGTCTCTGAGTACCGGCGATTACCGGAATCTCATGTCTCTTATGACCGCGCTCATGGACAGGTACGTGGGTGAAAACATCTCCATATCCCTGCCCTCACTGCGCGTGGGCAGCCTTACCCCAGAGGTAATGACACAACTTCAGCGGGTACGGAAAACCGGCCTCACCCTGGCTCCGGAGGCAGGCACGGACCGCCTGAGACAGGTCATAAACAAGGGCATCACGGAGGAGGATCTCCTCTCCACCGCGGCCGAGGGCTACAGGCATGGATGGTCCAACATGAAACTCTACTTCATGATAGGCCTGCCCACAGAGACCCTGGAGGATATTGAGGCCATTGCGAGACTGGGGAAAAAGGTGCTCGCCACGGGCAAAAAAGGCAGAAGACCCGTCAAGGTGACTCTCAGCGTGGGAACCTTTGTGCCAAAGCCCCACACGGCGTTTCAGTGGGAAAGGCAGATCTCAATAGAGGAATCAAGGGAAAGGCTTGCGATTATCCGTTCAAACATGCGAGGCAGGGCAATGCAGCTCCGATGGCACGATCCCAGGCAAAGCTGCCTGGAGGGGATCTTTTCCCGGGGAGACAGGCGGCTTTTCAAGGTCCTTCACAGGGCGTGGTCCAGAGGGGCAAGGCTTGATGCCTGGGGCGATCATCTCAACCTGCATCTCTACCGGGAGGCTGCGGCTGAAACCGGCATAGACCTTGACAGATACCTTGAAGAAATCCCAATGGATGCCCCGCTTCCATGGGGGCATATCTACACGGGTGTCAGCCTGGAATATCTCAGGGCCGAGAGGAAAAAATCCAGGGAGCGCGTCTACACCCCTGACTGCCGCACGGGTGCGTGCCAGGGCTGCGGTGTCTGCGACTTCAAGGAAACAAGGCCGGTTACCTTTTCGCCCGAAGACAGCTCGATCCCGCATGGAAAAGGCCATGGAAAAACCCCTGCTGACAAAAACGCCCATAACGCGGACGGCCAAACAGGCACCTTTTTTTATGAAATCAGCTATTCCAAACTGGGTGAAGGCAGGTTCTTGGGACACCTTGACATGGTAAACCTGTTTCAGAGGGCCTTCCGGAGGGCCGGGATCCCCCTGTGTTTTTCTCACGGCTTTCATCCCAAACCCAAATTCTCGTTCCCCCCTCCCATTCCCCTGGGTATGGAAAGCCTGCGCGAAACATTCCGCGCCTGCCTGGAAAGACACGTCTCTCCCAACCTTGTGACAGAATCCCTTAACAGGCAGCTTCCGAAGGGCATCCAGGTCCACGACGCGCTTTTCGTATCCGGAGGCAAGACCAAGACCCCGCAGCCCCTGTGCTCCACATTCCTGGTCGGCATGCCGGGCCTGGATGAGACGCGCCTGTTGCAGGCAATTGAAACCTTTCATTCACGCGCCATATGGGAGATCAAAAAACAGACAAGGGGGAAAAATCGGGGGGAAAAGATACAAAAAGAGGTGCAGATTGACCTGAAACAGGCGATCGGAAAGCTACAGTGCCTGAACGCATCAGGCCTCAGCCGGGAATATCCCGCGCTCACCCGGTGGTTTGACACGGTTTCTCAGGACAGAAACATGCCGCTTGATGCCGTGTTGCTGATAAACATATCCAGGGGCCAGGGGGTCTCAGTAAGGCCGGCAGAGGCGGTGGGGACACTGCTGGGGTTAAATCCCGAAGAAGAGGCCCTGCTGAGGGTACTTAAATCAGAAGAGAGTCTTCTGGACGCCTTTTCTTCCACGCCTCCGGCCGCTTCTGCCTGACGCGGAGCCTTCATCGTCGTGGAACAGGCTGATTACCCCGTATAAACCGTCGTGTCCGGGCCGGATACGCACTTTCCCCTGCCTCATTCGCATAATGCCCTGGAGCATCCGCTCGGACACCAGGGAGGCAAGTTCCTTTTCATCCATCCAGAGCAGAATCTGCATCTCGGAATAACCTGCCTGTATCAGGCGCTGGTATTCCCTGGTCACCCGTTTGGTAATTGTCTTCACTCCAAGGGCCTGGGCTATGATCTCCTGCAGCGGGATAAGGTGTACACACGGCAGGGCATTGGGCGCCCGGGCGCCTTCAGGACGATCCGCAAGCTCCTCCACCCTGTGAAGCACGCCCACCGTCAGGGGTCTGCCGCATACCGGGCACAGGCCATTATGGCTTTTGGTCTGGGTCGGGTTGAAGCAGATCCCGCAGGCCCTGTGCCCGTCAAGGTGATATTTACCCTCCTCAGGGAAGAACTCTATTGTTCCGAGAAATCCCCTGGCCGGGTCCCTGATGGCGGACGTTATGGAATCATACGAAATGTCACAGGAAAATACGTTTGCTTCCCTTGCTATCTTGGCCGGGGAATGGGCGTCCGAGTTGGAAATGAGGGTGTATGAATCCAGGGCTGAGAGCCTCCAGTTCATGGCAGGATCAGAGGAAAGGCCGGTCTCCACCGCGTGAATATGTTCCGTCTGCTCCTCAAAGCACTCTTCCATGGAATCAAAGCCGGATTTTGCGCCGAAAAGGGAAAACCAGGGGGTCCAGATGTGGGCAGGCACGACCATGCAGCGCTCCGAAACATCCATGACCAGGCGGACCAGGTCCTTGACAGGGAAACCGAATATGGGCCTGCCGTCAGATGAAATATTGCCTATTGCGCCCAGACGCCGCTGGATCTCCAGGGCGGATTCCATGTCAGGGGCGAACAGGCAGGTATGTATCCTGCGGTTTTTCCCTCCCTGGGTAAAGATATTGGAAACCTCGGCGGTGAGCATGAACCTGGTGCCCTCGGGATCGGCCCTTGAAACAAAAAGGCCGTTACCATCGGGTTCAAGGGCCTCCCTGAGTTCTTCAAGGTACTTTGGATGGGTAAAATCTCCCGTCCCGAGCACCTTTATGCCCTTGTCCCTGGCCGCCCTTGCAAGGGTATCCGGATGCATAAGTGCGCTTGTGGCGCGGCTGTAACGTGAATGGATATGGAAATCGGCGAAAAATACCGTTTCAGGCCACGGTATGGCCGCAACGGAATCCCGGCCTGCGGAATCCTTGTTTATAGCTGACAAAACTGTTTTACCCCTTCCCCACCGGAGGTCTGAAATCTGAAAGGCTAAAGCCCCCTGGCCATCCTCGCGGCAAGCTTCCTTATGGCCTCATCCGCCTTGCCCGTCTCCGCAGAGCGGACCGCCGGAACCTGGTCTCTTACGGCCCTTGCCATAAGGTTATCCCTGGGCACGAAACCCAGGTATTCAGGCTCGACATTCAGAAACTTCTTTACCACCTTGATAAGCCCCTGGCAAACCTGAATGCCCTCCTTTTCGTTCCTTACCATGTTGGCCACCAGATAAAACCGCCGCCGGTTGTGATCCCTCATAAGGACCTTGATCAGGGCATAGGCATCGGTGATGGATGTGGGATCAGGGGTAATAACCACTACGTTGTGGTGAACCACGGTGTTGAACCAGAGAACGGATGGCCCTATGCCCGCGGCAACATCCACAAAAACCAGATCAAAATCCGCAGACAGAACCTGAAGGATCTGCCCGATCACCGCCTGGTCTTCCGGTCCCAGATTTACCATGTCCGGCACGCCGGAACTGGCTGGAAGCACGGCTAAATTCGGCTCAGGGTATACCAGCACGGTCCTCGGGTCCTCGTCGTTTGCAATGATGTCCCTCATGGTGGTCTGAACGGAAAGGCCCAGCATGACATCCACGTTGGCAAGGCCAAGGTCGCCATCCACAAGCAGCACCCTGAATCCCCTGTCCACCAGCGCGAGGGCCGTATTTATCGAGATGCTGGTCTTGCCCACTCCCCCCTTGCCGCTGCTGAAACAAACAGAGGACGGGGCAAACACCGGAAATTCCATTTCTTCTATCCTTAAAACCTTCTTCACTGGCAATTCTCTCTTGTCTGTTGTCTGCTCAGGGGGTCAATCCCCTGGTTTGCTCGCGAAAAGGGCCTCCCGTTCCTCCCGGGACAACTCGGTTGTCAGGGTTTTTCCGTGTGATCCCCTGTGACAGACCCGGTTCCGCCCCTCTGATTTGGCCTGCATGAGAAACCTGTCCACACGGTCTACAAATTCCTCTTCCGTACAGTTCTCTTTAGGATCACAGGCATCTACACCGAAACTCGCTGTAATGGATATAGAGGTGCCGTCAGCCAGCGGCAGTTCCTTTTCCTCCAGGGTTTTTCTGAGCCTTTGCGCGGTATTTACAGCACGGTACAGCCTCGTTGTGGGCAGGATAATGACAAATTCCTCCCCTCCGTATCGGCAGGCGATGTCGATCTTCCTGGTGTGGGTGCGCCATATGGATCCCACGTGCTGCAAAACCCTGTTGCCCGCCTCATGACCATAGGTGTCATTCACCGCCTTGAAATGATCAATGTCTATCATGATAAGGGAGGTGGGAAGCCCAAGCCGCCTGGATCTTTCCATCTCCGTTTCCAGGGCCTTCAGGAAATGACGGTAATTATAGAGACCGGTGAGACCGTCTGTCTCCACCTGGTGCGAAAGCCTGGCACAGGCGTCTCTAAGATCACGGATCTCTCCAAGGATCGGGCAATCCGGGAAGCCATGAGGGCAAAAATCTTTTTTGGCCTTTTTCTCTTTCATCTAAATCCGTTCCTGCTCGTTCCTTCCCATTTTCTTTCTTATCGGCAGACCGGGGAAACGCTCAACCCTGGAGGGAGAAAAATCCAAAATACCACGCAGGGCCGCCAGGGACGCATTTTTTAATAACAACAGGTTGCCCTTGCGAGCTTTGCGCCTTTGCGTGAGGGAAACACATCCTGCAGGACCTGCGGATGATAATGTTGACAGATGACAGCCGGGCCACCGCAAAGGCGGTATCAGCTGCATTCGGTTCACCCAAACCTGCATGCCAGGTGGTGTCTCATACCCCATAGCATAAAAATGTTGAATGATAGATAGTGAGTTTAACAACCTGCTGAAAGTAAAATAAATAAGGTATCCAAAATCAAAGACTTTTTTAGCCATGGTCCCACAAGAACAATTTGGCAGCCCTTACAAAGCCCTCCAAACTACCCCGGGGAAGCAATAATTGCCTTTTTGTAGTGTTCAGCTTTGAGCCATTGTCCTCCATGTGGTAATCCTTCCTTTAAATTGACAAGGCCAAAATCCGCCTTATATTGTAGATGCTGTACCTGTCCGGAAATCTTGCTTCTTTGGGGGCGAATTGGATTCGACGGGGGTATGGAAGCTTAAGTGGCGTGTCGAGGTCTGCCGCCTCGTAAAAAGGCAGAAAAAACACAAACGCCGACTCTGAATACGAGTACGCACTGGCTGCATAAGACAGCCAGCACCCACTTCAGCCCTCCTGCAAGCTGAAACTGGGTGTCATTAGCGCAGGATAGCTCCTGTCAAGCGCTTGCCTTCACAGGAGTGAAAATTCAGCAAGCTGGTCTGATGCCTCCCTGCTTGGATGGGACACATCGGACGAGATACTAAGATTCAGGCTACACACGTAGAAGCTTGAGTGGAATACTTCCGGACGCGGGTTCGATTCCCGCCGCCTCCACCATTTGAAAAAAGACAACCCGTCTCTCCGGGGTCATTCTCCGGGACGACGGGTTTTCTATTTCCCCTTGTTTTCAAAGGGTTTGCGCCCGTTTCACATCTTTCCAGACCCATTTTCCACCCGCCTGATTCTCCCTCTTTTCCCGCCTTTCATTCTCTGTTTGCCCCCAGATTCTCTGTTTTCTCCGGACGAAGTCCGAAGCTCGTCCGGTTGGGCAATCCCTTTTATTTCAATGGGTTGAGCCAACCGGCCTTTTGGGGAGTTATGGAAACACGGCCTGTGGTGTGAAAAAGCACCCGAATTTTCGAACCAAAAGTCCGTCGCAGGATTTGGGAAGTGGAATTAATGCGGATTTCCCGGCTGGGAGTCTCAATAACCTTCATCGCCTTCCGGCAGGATTCTAAAGCGACATCGGTAACATTGCTCTTCTTTGTCCCAGTCCTCAATAGGGTTTCCATCAAGATCGAAGAACTTTTTTAAGGATTTCGAGAGCTCTTGTTTTTGTTTGACCACCTGCTGTGGCGGATGGTCGCTACTCCAGTCCAGTCGCCCTCTTTGCTTGGCAAAAGCATAAAGGAGAATCCATTGGGCTTTTGGCATTTTATTGTTTTTCTTAGCCATTCCTGCTTCTTCGCAACTGATGACTCTATCAACATTCCCAACTGTCACTCTAATCGAAGTGCTTACGTAGATATCCTGCTTCTTCACATAAACCGTGGGGCTTTCCAAAAAACGAATCTGAATATCCGACCATTTCGTTCCCTCTGGAGTAGCAAATTTTATCTCATGAGCGGAGGTGGAATCACTTACCTGAAATTTGGCAAATACATCCGATGCCGGCCGAACAGCCTGTAGTCTGCCTTTATCTGAGAAAGACTTCTCTTCATTTAAGGTAATCAGGAGCGATCCATGCTGATTCAACAGGTCCTCAGTTTTCGAGGCGACAAAGCGTCGTGTAGGAATGATCAGCGCAAATGGGTTGGACTGATTCACGCAGAGGGTGCGAACAACCTCAAGCAGAGCTTCTGGCTCTTCCTGAAAAGATATGAAAACCGGAAAAATATAGCCAGCCGTTGGTATGTAATCACCGAGACGCCAAGTGCGACGGCAATCATCCAGTTTGCTTTCCCTGAACTCGATTCCGAGATTTGAGCAGAGGTCCTTATGAAAAGTGTTCCTCTTGATGGAGTACACGAGAATATCTTTGGCGTTCAGGGAATACGGCTTTTCCTCCTGTTCAGGACAAACGGCCACAATATCGTCTGGAGAATGTTCCACGACCTTGCGAGGGCATCCGAAGCTGCAATTGGTACGGCACTCAACAGCTGTGGCCCGGTCTTTGGTTAGCTGAAGATAGCGTTTCTGAAAACCTGGAAATCCCGGCCAGTTCTCAATATGACTTTCCCATTCACACCTGGGAGCGCATTGCCCCGGCAGATCTTCCAGATATTGCCAGAGCACACAATCACTCACCGCTATCCTCCGAATCCGTGATAATGAAACCCCGGTTGGTCATCCATTGCTCGATGATTTCGGCGTCATCGTCTCGCTTGAACTGGGCTCGGTTGCCCGAGTAGAGGGTTACAGTCCGAGGAGATTTTGAATCTGAAAATTTTATCAGGAAGCTGGCCTTTGTCAGGCGGCCAGCGTTGGGAATACCCCTTCCTCGGGCCTCAAGTGCCGCAAAAACATCCTCAGCCCTTCTGATCTCAACTTCCTTATGTGTGCCGTGATGTGATATCTGAAATTCCTTCAGTCTTACCCAATCCATCCCCTCGATATCCTCACAAAGGAGTGAGTCTGCTCCGACATCCCTAAGCGGATCGAGTGTAAATTTGCTCTTGCCATTGAAAAAATCACTGCTGCCGAAGAAGTGCTGCCCGAACTTGGAGCGGTAGAGTTCCTTTTCGCCCTTGGTTTCGGCGTTCATTCGGATTTCCCCACAGGTTGGGTTGTATACAATGACGTCGAATTTTTCCGGACGGAAATACTGGCTGGAGGACTCACCACCCTCGATAACGGATTCACGAGCATAGGGCTTACCGTGACGCACCAAGAACCAGGTGTAATCCTCTTTCGGAAACACATAGACCTTCGAGTATTTCCCCCTGCGCTTCTTAGCGAACCACTCGTCAAGGTCGGCCTCCAGGGCATGGATTGTCTCGTCTGAAGGCTCTTTGAACTCGGGAATGGAACCGTTTGTGGCTCTGAAATACTCAAATGAACGGCGCCGGAAGATAAACTGTTCGGCATGAAGACGCTCAATGAGATTGCGGTCCTTCATCCACACCTGAATAGCCAGGTCAGCGTAGGCGACGTTCTCACCGATTACAACGTCAATGTCGGTACCGGCAATAGCGTCTTGGATGCTGTCGAAACCCTCCTGGGTAGACATCTCATTCACGTAATATAGCGCTTCTGCCAGATCATCCGGAGTAGATGTATTCGGGTTGAGTAGAGCTTGACTCAGAGCATTGTAGTCCAGCTCCTCCTCGGTATTCACCGATGGCAACTCCACGCCGCGATCCGAAAAATAGTCGGCATACGGTTCAAGAAATGCAATGAGGTGCTCCCGGTCGATCCTCCGGAGCATTTCCGGCTTCGAAAAGCGGCGTAGATTAAAAGTTGCCATTTTTTCCTCCTACTTTCCGTTCGTCAGTTTCCTTTCATGGGCTACTCTCATGTTCGTTTCCAACCCACAACCTTACCCAATATCCGGAGGTCGTCCTCCGGACGAAGCGTAATCGGCGCGTGCTTAGGATTCTCCGGGACGAGCTCGATACGCTCATTCTCGATTCTCAATCGTTTCACAGTGGCCTCGTCATTCAAAAGAGCCACGACGATATCTCCGGTTTCCGCCAACGGCTGACGTCGCACGATGATCAGGTCGCCATCGTTTATCCCCGCTCCGATCATACTGTCGCCGGAAGCGTGGAGAGCGAAATACTCTCCTGACCTGACCGTGGATGCCTCAACCAGTACTTCCCCAATGATGTTCTCTTCCGCCAGGATGGGTTGTCCCGCGGCGACCGTACCGATAACGGGCACCGCCACGAGGGCGGCCGCCATGTCTTCCGGCCGCTTGGCCACGGTCAGCCCGCGGGCCTTGCGGCCTTCACGTTTCAGATATCCTTTGCGGACCAGCTGGTTGATACGTTCATGCACGCTCGAATGGCTGATCCCGAAGGTCTCGCTCAGTTCCTTCACTGTCGGCGGATACCCCTTGGCGTCGATATGGCGGCATATCTCGTCCAGGGTCTCCCGCTGCAGTGGTGTAATCTCGTCTGTTTTGCTTCTGCCCATGGCTCCCACATTTACCAAAAACGAAAAGGCCCACCGGGCCGAATAAGACTATAATATACGACCTGATACCTGTCAGGTCAAAAAGTCTTATGAAAAAACCCTTCCGACAGTCGGGGAACGCCTTCGGTATGTAACCATCGACAGGGCCGGGCATTTCGCCCGGACTTGAGAGTTAGAAACCAGACAACTGACCGGAAGCAGAGCTTAGGCGGTTGTGGGTGCCAGCGAACCCGCATCCCAACCGTCCGGCGAGTTTCCCGGCATCCACACCGACCGACCCGGTCACGCAAGCAGGAGGTCACGATGTTGGATGCCGATTTTGCTCTTGACAAATCCGCAGGACAGCGGATTTGGACGCACCAAAGGTGCGCCCGAAGGGTGCGAGCCAGGGATGGCGAGCATCAAACAACCGATCCCGACCCGCTTGAAGCGGATGTATTTCCCGAGTCCGAACTCCTTTCCCCGGAAAAGAGACTGGGGGCAATCGCCTCGATCCTGGCGGTTGCCGTGCTGCGTTCGAAAGTCCGCAAGGCCGCTTCCAGCAGGCGTATGGAGGATATCGAAGAATCTTCCGGAATTGCCGGAGAAGGACTTGATTAGTTGCGGGAACAGAGCATTCATTCATGACAAACGCGTCCGGAACGCATGATAAGGAGTTGTGTATGAATAAGTTACAAAAACAAACCCGCAACGGGAAGAACGGCGGACGGACCCGGAATTCCGTCCTGCGGCAACTGGCGACGTTACAGAATATGACGCTGGAGCAACTTCGCGAGAAGTGGCTCGATCTTTATGGCAGCGACCCGCCCCGCTACAAGAAACAGTTCCTCGTCAAACGCCTCGCCTATCGTATTCAGGAGCTCTTTTACGGTGGCCTGTCCGAGACCGCCAAGACGCATTTACGGCAGATCGCCCAGGATGATCCCGTGGCGACGGTCGAGCGCAAGGTGCCCGAGGAGCGCAAGTCCAATGAAAACATCCTGCCGGGCACAAGGTTCGTGAGGGTCTGGAATGACCGTCGATACGAGGTCGTCGCCCGGGGAAAAGGCTTTGAATACGACGGCCGGATCTTTCGATCACTCAGCGCTGTGGCTCGGGAAATTACCGGCACCCGTTGGAACGGCAAGGTCTTTTTTGGCCTGAAAAAGACCTACGGAAAAAAGAACGGAGGTGGCAAGAGTGCTTGATAACGTCAACATGACCTCCACCCGGAAGAAGCCGCTGCGCTGTGCCATCTACACCCGGAAAAGTCACGAGGAAGGCTTGGAGCAGGAATTCAACTCGCTGGATGCCCAGCGGGAGGCGGCCGAGGCGTATATCGAAAGCCAACGAATGCTGGGCTGGCGGGCCCTGCCCGACCGCTACGACGACGGTGGATTCTCGGGCGGCAACATGGACCGTCCGGCCTTGCAGCGTCTTCTGGCCGATGTGGACGCGGGGGAAGTGGATGTGATCGTGGTTTACAAGATCGACCGCCTTTCACGTTCGTTGCTCGACTTCATGAACATGATAGAGTTGTTCAATAAGAAGGGTGTCAATTTCGTCTCGGTTACCGAGCATTTCAACACCACCGACCCGACCGGCCGGATGTTTCTCGGCATCCTGATAACCTTCGCGCAATACGAGCGGGAGGTCATCGCCGAACGAATCCGGGACAAGGTGGCGGCGGCGAAACGGCGGGGCAAATACTGCGGCGGCCCGGCCATACTCGGATACGATGTCGACCGGGAGAACAAGAAACTGCTGGTCAATCCGGATGAAGCGCCGCTGGTGCAACACATCTTCCGGCGATTCACGCAACTGGCATCGGCCAGAAAGCTGGCGCGGGAACTCAATGAGCAGGGATACAAAACCAAGTCGTGGGTCACGAAGAAAGGGAAACATCGGGAAGGGACCGAATGGAATACCGGCCACATCTACCGCTTGCTGGGTAACCGCATATACATCGGCGAGGTGGTCCACAAGGGTGAAAGCTATCCCGGTGAGCATCAGGCCATCGTCGACAAGGAGTTGTGGGAGAAAGTCCAGTCGATTCTTTCGGAGAACACCAGGGCCAAGCTCAGCAAAGCAAAGACCAAGATGATCTCCCCCCTGCAGGGGGTGATTCGCTGCGGCCATTGTGACTGTTCGATGGGTCCCACCTACACCCAAAAGGGTGAGCGGCGCTATACCTACTACATCTGTGAGAAGGATGCCAAGCGGGCTGTCAGCCGATGTCCGCTGAAGCGGGTCCCGGCCGGAGACATCGAGAAGGCCGTGCTGGAACAGCTGGGCGCTGTATTCCGAACCCCGACGCTGGTGGCCAAAACCTACTTCGCGGCCAAGGAGATGGAAGAAGCGGAGCGGGAAAGATTGGTGAAACAGAAGGAGCAACTTGAAGAGGACCTCGCTGCGGTCCGTAAACGGGCGCTTGAACTGATGTCACCCGACAACAACGAGCCTGACCGGGAAGAAAAACTGGCAAAGGTCAACCAGCGCGCGGTGACCCTGACCCGACATCTGGCAAACGTGTCGGCCAGGCTGCGGGTGTTCGAGGGTGATCAGGTGACCGAACGGGATGTATCGGAAGCCTTCGAGAGCATCGAAACCTTCTGGGAAGACCTGTTTCCCTTGGAACGTAATCGGCTTGTGCGACTGCTGGTCGAGAAAGTGGAAATCAGGGAAACCGGCATCGATATGGAGCTCAAAACCAACGGCTTGACCACCCTCATCACCGAGCTGACCGGACTGGCGTGTGAAGTCAGGGAACGGAGGAATGGTAAATGAGCAAGCAACCCACCATCACTGTTACCGAGACGGGCAATCTACATATCCATATTCCGATGTTGATCCGCCGGATGCGCGGCCGGAAGGTCATCATCGCTCCCAAGGCACTTGACGGAGATGTTCCCGACAGCCCGGGAATGGTGAAGACCGCCATCGTGCAGGCGCTGGCCCGGGCGTTCTCCTGGGCGGAGGTGATCGAAAGCGGAGAGGTCAAGTCCATCAGTGAACTTGCGACGAACCTGGATGTGGACAACTCCTACGTGGCCCGCATTCTGAAGTTGACCACGCTCGCCCCCGACATCATCGAAGCGATCCTGAACGGCGAGGAGCCGGCCGGCCTGTCGCTGGCCAAACTGACCAGAACCTTCCCAATGGACTGGGAGGAGCAGCGGGCAATGTTCGGCTTTGGGTCACAATTAGCAGCCCGTTGAAAAACATAGCGTGCAGATGAGGCAAGGAATCATCCGGCGAAAAGCGCCGTTCACATGAGGTAAGTGAGCACTTTCGCCGGATTCTGAGTAGAATCATCAAGCGCAGCCGCTTTTCAACGGGCTGTTAGGTTCAAGCCATGGGGCATAAGAAACCGCAAGCTTTTGTAACTAGCCGATATACTACGAACGGTTTTGGCCCCGTTATTTTTCGTAGCTCTTTCTGAGGCGGTCTAACTTTGTACGTCCGTGCGGAGTTGTGTAATCTCCGTCGATTACTACCACCTCATGCCCGTCTAATGCTGGCTT
>JALVVK010000007.1 GCA_027023445.1 Deltaproteobacteria bacterium
CTGCGGAGATGGCTGGTTGGGCGCAAACTATTGGTTATGAACTTTTATGCCTGCTTGGGACAAGGAATCGGCGGCACTTTAAAGGGGGAGAATAAAAGGTGTTTGGTATAGGTCTTCCTGAACTGCTTTTGATCCTGGCTCTTGCCCTGATAGTCCTGGGTCCTGAAAAACTTCCCCAGGTGGCAAAACAGATGGCTAAGTATGTGGTAGAGCTTAAAAAGATGTCTGATGAGTTCAAAAAACAACTTGAACTGGATGCCATCAAGGAAATTCGGGAACGTAATATCTGGGAGCTTGAAAAGGAGGAGCGGGATGCCCAGGCCCGCGCCGAGGGGCAAGATGCCCCTGAAAAGCAGGAAAAATCCGACCTCCCCGGTGACACCGAGCCGGAAAGGAAGATAGAGGAAGTGCCCGGAGACCAGGAAAGGGACGAGCCGCAAAAAGAAAAGCCCGCTGAAAAAAAGGCCGAAGAGCCCGCGGAGAAAGAGGCAGAAAAGCCTGCGGAGAAAGAGGCAGAAGAACCAGCGAGGAAAGAGACCAGGAACAGTGTCGATTAGTCATCTTCCCTTCACCGCGCACCTGGAAGAGCTGCGCAAAAGGCTTATCGCCTCTTTTATCTTTATCGGGGTTGCCTTTGGCGTGGCTTACGCCTTTTCCGACCCCCTTGTAAATCTCCTGTTCTATCCCATTCGCCAGGCCCTGCCCCCAGGTAGTCACATCGTATTTACCGCCCTTACGGAAGGCTTCATGACCTACCTGAAGGTGGCCTTCTGGGCATCCCTTGTCATCTCCGTTCCCTTTGTTTTTTACCAGCTATGGCGTTTCATCTCCCCTGGATTATTCGAGAAGGAGAGACGAAGCGCCAAAATTTTCGTGTTTTGGGCCGGTGCGCTGTTTGTGGCCGGAGGCGTGTTTGGTTACTGGGTGGTCATGCCGACCGTGCTTTCCATTACCCTGAGTTTTGCCGGTAAGGGCCTGACAGCCATGCCAAGGCTGCAGAATTACCTTGTTTTTGTGCTTAAAACCATTTTTACTTTTGGCCTGATTTTCGAGATTCCTTTTTTCATGGCCTTTGCCACAAGGGCCGGACTACTTCCTCCCGAATATTTCAGGAAAAATCGTAAATACAGTTACATGGCCCTTTATGTGACAGCGGTTGTGCTGGTTCCTACCGATATTTTTTCCCAGCTTCTGCTGTTTATTCCACTTATAGGGGTTTATGAAACAGGGGTTCGCCTGGCAAGATGGCTTCCAGGGTCAGAGAAAAAATGAGTTTGGCCCGACCTTAACATGTTGAATGTCAGGTGCTGAATGGTAAACTGATAAAATTCTATGCATAATAATATTCCAGCCGATGCCATACCACCAGGATCTTTTGCCAGGATTGGAAATGACCGGAAAATCCAGATCAACATACTATCCACTCTTTGTTGACTTGAGGGGCAGAACCGTCCTGGTCGTGGGCGGCGGACGGGTGGCAGAGCGCAAGGTGGCTGATCTTCTTCGTTCCGGCGCCGGTGTGATCCTGGTAAGCCCGGATCTTACCGAAAAACTGCGGGGTTGGGCGGAAGACGGCAAAATTCACTATATAAAGGGTGTATTTTCCCCGGAATGCCTGCAGAATGTATGGCTCGTGGTCGCCGCCACAGACGATCCCCGTGTCCAGAGGGCCGTATTCCGGGAGGCCACGGAAAGGCGTATCTTCTGCAATGTGGTTGATCAACCGGAGTTTTGCAGCTTTATTGTTCCTGCCTCGGTCAGAAGGGGGGATCTGCATATTGCCATTTCCACCGGTGGGAGCAGTCCTGCCCTGGCAGCAAAGATCAGGCAGGACCTGGAGAGGTGTTACCGTCCGGTTTATGCTGCATACGTGGAGGTTATCCGGGAACTGCGGAGGCTGATTATTGATACGGTACCCGCGGGCCCGGACAGAAAGGAGCTTTTATCCAGGCTTGCGGACGACCGTGTGCCGGAGATGATGGAACAGGGAAGAATGGTAGAGGTGGAGTCGTGGGCCAGGTCTTTAGCCGGGCAACGGGCAGAGAAGTTGGTCAGGCGGCTTCTTGGAAAACGGATTTTCGAGGAATCAACCAATGCATAAATTTCTTTTCCAACTGGCGGTTTTTACCTATCTGCTGGCTACTGCCGGATTTCTTGTCCATATAATCACCCTGAAAAAAGGGGTGGAAAAGACGGCAACCGCCTTCCTCGCCGCGGGCTTCTGCCTGCACACAGCCTCTGTGGTCATGCGATGGATTGCGGCGGGCCATCCTCCCATGGTCAACCTGCATGAGTCCCTTTCTCTTTTTTCATGGGCCACGGTTGCGGCGTATCTGGCCTTTCAGTGGAGGCTCAGGGTAAAGGCGCTTGGGGCCTTTGTAACCCCCATAGCAACCGTGATCATGGCGGCATCATCCATGCAGCAAAAAGATATTCTTCCCCTTACTCCGGCGCTCAAGAGCATATGGCTGCCGATTCACGCGTCCATCTGTCTGATGGCAGACGCGGTTTTGCTCATGGCCTTTTGCCTGGCCGGAATGTACCTGATGCAGGAAAGACAGATAAAGGGTAAAAAGCTGGGGGCGGTTTTCAAGAGGCTTCCATCTTTGCAGACCCTGGACGCCATGAGTGGCCTGTGCCTGAAAATCGGATTCCCGCTCCTGACCCTCGGCATTGTGACCGGCTCCATATGGGCCGAGCAGGCATGGGGTTCGTACTGGAGCTGGGACCCCAAGGAGACCTGGTCGCTTATAACCTGGTTCGTATACGCTGCCCTGCTGCATCAGCGCCTTGCCGTGGGGTGGCAGGGACGCCGCACGGCAATAATGACAATCATTGGCTTTATCGTCCTTATTTTCACATTCCTGGGAGTAAGCCTGCTTCTTCCGGGAGCGCATACATATTCAACATGGCATGAGTAAACCAGAGATAGCCCTCTTAGGGGTAAACCACAAGACCGCTCCGGTGGAAATCAGGGAATGCCTGACCCTGCGCAATTTTCCTGATTCTTCCCCTCTTGAACTCCTGTCCGGTATCCCAGGCATAAAGGAGGCTGTATTCCTGTCCACCTGTAACCGTGTTGAGGCCCTTGTCACCTGCCAGGGAGAGGATGCCATAGAGTCGGTAAAGCAACTGTGGCTTTCCAGGAGCGATCTCAACGAAAAAAAACTGAACCAGAGCCTTTACGTGCACAGAAACCAGGAGGCTATCAGGCACCTGTTCAGGGTAGCCGCGAGCCTTGATTCCATGGTGGTGGGAGAACCCCAGATCCTGGGCCAGATAAAGGATGCCTACAAAAAAGCAGTCGAGGCCAAGGCTACGGGTATGATTCTCAACCGGCTGCTGCACAAGGCCTTTTCCGTGGCAAAACGGGTGAGGACCGAGACAAGGATTGCCAGCCATGCCGTTTCCATCAGCTACGCTGCCGTGGAACTGGCCAGAAAGATCTTTGGCGACCTGTACGGGAAAACGGCCATGCTCATAGGCGCCGGAGAAATGGCCGAACTGGCGGCGCAGCATCTTAAAACCAACGGCGTGAAAGGGCTTATTGTGGCCAACAGGACCCTTTCCAGGGCGGTCAACCTGGCAAGGGATCTTGGGGGCAAGCCCATATCCCTTGATGAAGTCGACCAGGCCCTTGTGGATGTGGATATTGTCATCAGTTCCACCGGCGCGCCTGACATCATACTGACCAGGGACAGGGTCAAGAAAATAATGCGTCCCAGACGTCATAACCTTCTGTTTTTTATAGATATAGCGGTTCCCAGGGATATAGATCCCAAGGTCAATGATATTGAAAACGTATATCTCTATGATATTGATGATCTTAAGGGTATCGTGGAATTCAACAAGGCCGAGAGGGAAAAGGAGGCGGCCAGAGCGGAGAGAATCGTAGAATCCGAGGTCATAAAATTCCTGAGCTGGATGGAATCCCTTGATATAGTGCCTGTTATCCAGCGTATTCAGCAAAAAGGGGAAGAGATAAGACAGCGTGAACTTTCAAGGAGCAAAAAGTGCCTTAAGGGCCTGACAGCTGAACAGGAAAAGGCCCTGGACGTGATGACCAGATCCATTGTTCAGAAGCTTTTGAGTGATCCTATCATCTTTCTGAAGAAAAATGTTTCTCCTGAAAATAATAAGCAACTTCTGGATATCACATCTAAATTATTTGGCCTGAATGAACGGGATGGCCGTGAAAAATAAATAAGGTTTCAATCTGGTTTCTGATCCGGCCGATAAATAGATTAAGACCGGAGTGAAGGGTCGCCAGGGAAGGGATTTGGCAACATAGCGGCAAGGAGGCTGCGTCATGACCCGTTCATATTACCACAAGGACACCAGAGACCTGATAGCGCATTACATGTCACCCCTGCACCTTTTCTCCCCTGTTATCAAATACTCATTCCGGACAAGGAGCCCGATGATGAAAAAGGTGCTTCTCCAGCTGGTCTGGGGTTATGACAAATTGTACAAGGTTATTCTCTGAATCAGGCGTTTTCCCTGGCAAGCAGCCTGGCAGGCTCAAGATCTTCCAGGATGCGGGCGACCGTCGGCCACTGTTTTATTACCACGAGATGCATCCATCCTCCTATGTGTACCACAGGGCCTTTGTTCATGGCCGTTTTCCTTATTTCCCCGGCAAGATGGCGCTCTCTCTGTTGCCAGAACTCATCTGACAGCCACGCAAGGGGATGAACCGCGTCCGGAATTTTGCCGGGGGAATGGATGATCTGAAGCGCCTGTTCATGGCAGGATCTGAAATGCTGTCTCAGGTCAAAATCCGGTTCGTTCACCAGGGCTGAGATATTCTCCCGGGTCAGCAGGGTATGTTCCCACTGCGGAAGTTCTTCACGGGCCAGTTCATCGCTGTCCACGGCAAGGCAGGTTTTCCCGTGGCGCCTGGCATAATCCCGGGCCGCGGTCCATTCATAGGGCATGCGGATCTGTCTTTCAAGCAGCCTGATTCGGGCATGACCGCGATTTTCTTCAGGAAGTTCCAGCACCAGGTCCCGCAGCTTTTCAAGCCACGCATCCTGATGAAGTGTTCTGTATTCCACTGAAAATCGACTGATTTCCACGGTGATAGACTGGGGACGGATTTCCTCCAGGAGACGACGGATAT
>JALVVK010000008.1 GCA_027023445.1 Deltaproteobacteria bacterium
ATATCTTCAATAATATCAACAAGTTATGCTCCGCAATAACTTATTGATATTGTTAGATTTTCCTGGTATCCCCCCAGCCATTGGAAAACTCCAGCCAATCCGCCCTAAAAAAAATGGGAAACTTTAGATGGTAACTGCTGAATATTAAATTAAGATGCCAGGTTATTATATCTTTTAATAAAAATCTGCTTGCCACAATTTACAATTCACCATTTAGCAGTTTCATGCCCTGGGGTGCGATGCACCACTTGGCATGAAGGTTTGGAACAAAGGCCGAGTATTTTCAACCCGGGTTTAATATCACTGGTACCATAACAGACGCAATTTGACATCAGGGATATTCTCTGCCGGACATAAACATAGCCTCCTGATCATGAAGGCTCAAAAAACAGTTGCCGGGATAAACCGTTATGGCCTGAGCATGCACGCAGGAGCTTATGTCTAATTTTTTCGCCTTGAGTGTTGACGTTTCCCCCGCCCGCTGATAGATTATGCATCGCTTTCCATTCCCCGGTAGCTCAATGGCAGAGCGGGTGGCTGTTAACCACTAGGTTGGCGGTTCAAGTCCGTCCCGGGGAGCCAGATTTCAATCCGCTGATTTCAGCGGTTCTTGGTTAACGCAAGACCCCGACGGGTGATCCCCTCGGGGTTTTTGCTTTTCTCCTTATCACTGTTTTCTTGTTACTTCATAAAGCGAAAGCGAACAATGCATGTTGTCGAAAAAAGGGGACCACCTCAGTAAAGTCTTCGCTGGTGAACTGGCATCCCTGATCCGAGTTGAAGATTTCTGGACAGCCATACAAGGCCAGGGCCTGCTCAAGACAGCTTATGAGAAACTCCTTAGTCCCCGTGCGTATCGCTGATCAGCAGGAGTCGCATAGGCCGCCATCAATCATCGTTCAAGGTGCTGCTTCCGTAGGCGGCCAGAACAGCCTGCTCCATACGGGCGATTTCTTCATCCGACAGGAAATCGAAGTGACTCGCGCGTTTCCGTGCCGAAAGTCTGCCGTTGTTTTGCAGGCAGAAGCGAATGAAGAGGTCGATCTTCCGGTCGGGCATATCCACGATCTCCTGGATGGCTCTCTTGGTCTCGTCGTAGTTGGCCAGGAACGCCAATTCGCGGGCGAGTTCCATGTCAATGGTCTGATCTATGAATCTGAAAAGTGCCTCCACCTGGGGCGTCATATCGATATAGCGGTACCACTTGGCAGTATCGTTGTGAACAGTCATGCGGCCTTCTTCATCAAGCGAATATTCCACCAAGGCCATAAGATATCTTGAGAACGCTTCCAGAGAAGCGTCATAGTCGGCAGGGTTCTTCAGCATGGATGCTGAGATGGGAAACATGACGCCTTTGGGCGTAAAGCCTCGGCGGGCAAGAATGTTGTGGATCAGGAAACGGTGGATTCGGCCATTGCCGTCCTCGAACGGGTGCAGAAAAACGAACCCATAGGCGATGACGGCAGCGTGGATCACGGCGGATACATCGCTCGCGTCCATGCGCTTATGGGCGGCTACCAGACCCTCCATCAGGTCGGCCAAATCCTCAGGCGCAGGACTCACAAAGTGTATCTTTTCCTTCTGCCAGGCTACCACATCTCCGACATAGTTCTGGCTCGTCCGGTAGTCGGAATCGCGAAACCGTGGATCGACAATGCGATTCTGAAGCTCGATCAGGCGCGGTTTTTCACAGAAGTCTTTCTGCTCGGCCAGTTGAAGCAGTGCTACAAATCGCTCGGTCCTGGTCGATGTGGGCTTGATATGTTCGATCTCAAAAGATGATTTTGTCTCCTTGGTGTACAGGTAGCCGAGCGCCCTCCTCAGCAATTCCGGGGAATAGCCGGACACCACCCTGTGACATCGCTTGGGAAGGTCGGCTGTTTCGAAGTCACGAAGAGTATCGGTACGGCGAACCGTCGGGCAAAATCGCGGGTCACCCAGCAAGTTGTCGTTGATTCGTTGACGACGAATCTTGCGGGCCGGGCTGACCGTGTAGTATTTATCCGGCTCGAGCAGATCAATGTAGTTACCCCGCTTCACGTCGTCGAGCGGAAGCGTTTTCCCGGTCAGAAATTCGTACAGATACCACAGCCGCCGGGCGTATTTGCCGGTTGGTTTGGACCGGACATATTCGACGAAATCTTCCTCTGCAACTTTCTGAAACAGGCTGGCGAGTATCGCGAGATTCGTACCGTCATACTTGAGCGCAAATTCAAGATGATCGCCCAGTGTATCCCCCGGCCAGTACTTGGGCGGATATACCTCCTCGACTATGCCCTCGCTCGAGTCGATCCGGTGGATTCCGCTGGTAGCTACCAGGGACCTGTGCCAATTCGGAATAACATCGAGGTCGTATCGCTCGATAAGTGCCGCATACCCTGCGGGTCTGTCAGTTGATCTATCCTGATCGTTTTCAGCCATGGCTTCCTCCCTGCCTGCGCCGCATTACGTCGCGGCAGGCAGGCGGAAAAATGATTACAACATAAGAATTATCGTTATATTTCAGCATAAGTCAAGAAATATAATTACAGAATGTCAATCCTTACCACCCCCGACCCATCAAGAAAAATAGTTACATTGCCAGAAAAACAGTTATAATACGGATTTGTATGGGAAATATAGTTGCACAAGGTTAGTGCTGGGTCTGCCCGACAACTGACATGCTTTTTTCTGGCCATGAATGTTTCCAGTATGGAGTCTAACTGGCAAGAAATATTGCCGGTTTTAATAATTATCCCCTCTCTCCTCCCTTCGGCATATCCAGCATATCCGGGCTTTCCTTCTACTGAACATGTCTGCATGCATCTGGTAGAGTAATCCTCAAGGTGTCCGCCCCCTGTTGGAAATCTTGCACTTGGAATGCATAATTTCCACTACAAGCAGGAGGCGCTTATCCTCATCGCCCTGGGCGTGAACGAGAACCGGCAGCAGAACTACAGCAAGCCGGTGAGCGACGACTTTATCAAGAAGATCGAACGCCGCCGTCCCAAAACCAAGGACCAGCTCAATCGCATCTGGTACGGCTACCACAACCGCCGGCCGCAACACTTTGACTCGACCTGCACAACGTCTGGTACCGGGGCACCGTGGAGTTGCGGCCTCGCTCCGCGAGTGCCGTCCTTCGGACTCGCGCCTGACGGCGCTCGCGCCCCGTTTGCTTGCCTCCGGCTCGCAAGCCGTGGTCCGCTGGTTCGAAAGGACGCTCCACGTAGGCAAGGTTCGAGCTTACCTTTAGCTGGTCTTGGCCGTAGCCGCCAAGGCGGAATCTCCCACGGAGGCCGGGCCACACAATTCGGCAGGACAGCCGAATTGTGTGGGGCTTCATTGTCGAAGCCCAGGGATGGAAGCCCTGATGTGTGGATTGGCAGGAATCATCTTCGGGAAGAAACGGCGGCGTGCAGAGGAACGGGAGTACCTGGCATGGCTCTTCACGCGGCTGCTGGTCATGAGTGAATGCAGGGGCCCCCACGCTACGGGTGTTGCCTGGCACAACCGCAACGGCGAACACCGACTCTTCAAACGGCCGGCGCACCTCTCTCGATGAAGACACCGAGATCAAGCCCGCCATGAGGTCGCTTGTCCAGAAGGAGTTTGGCAGGGGCGCAAGCATTCTCATTCGAATGGAGAGTGGTTATGAAGAGGGTTGCAGCTGGGGAGCCAGAAATAACAGGCCGGTTTCCGGATAAGGGACCGGCCTTTTTTGTGCGCGTGAGGCCTCCAGGCCCTGTCTCCGCCCAGGCGTGCTGATTCTGCTGTCATCATGGCCGTACCTCGTCTTGTCGCACAGGGGTTTTTCTTACAAAAAATTAATGAGATATTCAGTAGATGATTTCCCGCATGGCATGTAAACTGTAAGGCCGTGATATGGAAAAATTTTGTGTGCCCTGACTGTGGGAGATAATCTTTAAGCGCGGGTGTCTTCTTGAAGGCATGGAGGCTGAGGGCTGTGAGGTCGAAATCGCCCGCGTATCTGAGGAAGACCTGCCCCTGGTTCAGGCCGAAGGGAAGTGAAAACAGCCATGGCGATATTGGGTCAGAAAGAGATAAAGGCGGCGCGGCCCGATGGTACGGAGGCCGTTTCTTTTTCGGATTTTGCCGTTTTTTTTGCTGTCTGTTGGGTCGTGGCCGCGTTTTTTTCAAGTCTCATGTTGAGGATTCACTGGTTTGCCCCGGGCGATTTCAGCTATTGGGCCGCAATGTATTACCATGGGATCATGATCCCGGTCCTCATTCTGCTTTATCTTTTGACGCAGAAGATGTTTTGCCTGAAGCGGATAAATGAGAGGATCTATTCCCTGGGCGCGATACTTTCCATCCTTCTGGCCGGCACGGGTTCTATCTTCAACACAGGCAAGGGCATGTCCGCTGCTGTCGTGGTTCAGATCATCGGCATGGTGATGACGGATTGCCTTGGAATAATTCTGGTTGCCGCCATGGCCATGGCCGCCCTGGAAAAAGACATAAGGCAGGATAAAACAGATGCGGCCTTCTGGCTGCTGTTAGCCTCGATCATGGCGATCATTATGGCGGCTCCTCTCGGTCACCTTGCCGGCTGGTGCATGGATGTCGGGATCAGCTCCCTTCCGGGATCAGGCATTCTGCTCCACGCGATAAACCTTGGGCCTGACAAATTTTTGAATGGTCTTGTGGCATCTCATTCTCATCTTACCGTGGCTGCTATTCTGTGTGGACTGGCAGCACTTACAGCCAAGTATTACCAGTACCAGCCCAGCGTGAGGCTGGGAGGGCGGATAAGTACCCTGGGCCTGGGGCTGACGCTTATCGGTCTTTCCCTGGCAACGGTCATTTATGTTTATTCCGCGGTTGCCGGATGGGAACCTCCGACTTTTTTCGCATCAGGACCGAACGGCATCCCGCTTGATGACCTGGTTCTGACAACTGTGGGCGTCGGCATCCTTTTGCTTGTGGCGGGTAGGGCAGGATTTATTGTGCGGGCTGGTTCAAAATCGGCAGCTCCCATGAGGGCATCCATGCGGATTGCCATATTTCTCAACTGGGTATTCACTTTTGCGGGCTCAGTGCTTCCGGGAATATATATAGAATTTCACGAGGGCTTTTACGGGGGAGGGGACCCGCCGGCGCCTGGCGCTCTTTTTGACAGAATCTTTATCCGGGCCCACATGCTTTATCCGTTTTTTCTAATGCCGACAATGCTTGTCGTGCTTCTTGCCGTTGGATGCAGATACAGGAATACCCCGGCTCCGCGTCTATGGCCGGGGCTCTTTGCCTGGACCTCGGTTTTCGGGATGTCTTCAGGTCTGGCAGGTGAACTGCTGTGGTTCACAACGGGGAAAGACAGCCTTTTTGTTGCCGCCATGTTTTTCATGGGCATGGCCCTTGTCGCGGGGATGATAAGCCTGTGGCCGCGCGTAGCCTCAAGGCTTCCGGCAGAGATTTCTGAAGGAGAAGCGTATGATCGGTGTCAGTCTAAAACATAGGCGTTTATGGTTGGCGGCAGCGTTTCTGGCATTTGTCTTTATCCTTCCCGGTGTGCTGCTTTCTGTCATGCTGGCCTTCCTTCTCAGCTTCGGGGAATTCAGTGTGCCGAATTTCCTGCGATATGATGTCTTTCCAGTGGAAAGTTTCACCCAGTTTTCCGCCTTTTATAATTTCAAGGCGGCAGTTGCAGCCACGGTTCCGCTTGCCGCTGTCACGCTGACCGTTTTCCTGGCGGAGGCCGCCTTGCTGCGTGAAAGGACATATCAGCTGCGTCCATCTCCCGGGCTCGGCCACTTGCCGGCGCGGCATGTTGGTCGGCTGGCTGGTGGGCTATGTCTTTGAGACATTGGATCTTGTGGGCATGGAAGGTTTCGAGAGCAGAAAGCCAGCCGAACTCTCAGGGGGACAGCAGCAGCGCGTGGCGCTTGCAAGGGCGCTTGTGCTTGAACCCAGGGCGCTCTTGATGGATGAGCCGCTGGAGCTTAACGTGCGGCTGCGGAAGCAAATTTTCAGGCTTCAGGAAAAACTGGGCTTTGCCCTGGTTTATGTAATCCATGATCGTGAGGAGGCCCTTGACATGGCCACGCGGGTGGTTCCCATGAAACAGGGTTGCGTAGATTATGTCAGGATTGCCAGACAGTGATCTCCGAATCAGCCGATTCAGAGGCTTCCCCCCGCGTCCATATGGAACTGCTCAATCCGGGTCTGTTGAATCCTGTGCGGGGTTCGTCCTGATTGGCCTGCGTCTTTCTCCCATAAGAGAAAGGAATACAGTTGTCCCTTTCCCCATGGTGGAATCTATCCGTATCCCGCCTTCCTGCTCCTCCTGTATCCTTTTCGCAAAGGTAAGGCCCATTCCTATATGGCCTGTTTTTGTGGTGAAAAAAGGATCGAAAATGTGGGGCAGCATCCCCGGCCTTATGCCCATGCCATAATCCCGTATCTCTATCACGCATGTAAAGGGTTCCTTTTCAGGCGTAACGGCCCTGATTTCCACCCTGCCCTTGGTGTCGGCCATGTCATACGCCTCGCACGCGTTGATGAATACAGGCTGAAAGGCGCGCGGAAAGATGTTCTGGTCTGCCAGCGCGCGTTGTCCTTCCAGCTCCGGGGCAAACGCAGTCTCCAGTTTTATGCCCTTTTCCCGGGCTATCGGCTGGATTTCCCTGATCATGCGGTCAAACAGGTCTTTTATGGGCACCATGGCAAGCTCTGGCCGGGGCAGCCCTAAAAAATCGGATAATGTGGCCAGCAGTTGCTCAAGCCTGCCTGATTCCTCCAGTATGACATCCACATATTCCGGCTTTGGGCACTCCATGTTTGAAAGACGCCGGGCAAAGCCTCCTATGGCAAGGACCGGATTCCTTATCTGGTGGCTGATATCATCAAGCATCCTTCCGAGGAAGGCCATCCTTTCAGATGAACGGAGTACCCGTTCCAGTTCCTTGAAGCCGGTAACATCGTGCAGTGTGAACACCGTGCCCGTGCCCTGTCCATAGTTCCAGGCCGATGTGGCGATTAACGCGATAAATGTCGTACCGTCAGGCCGAAGGAGCATGCCTTCTCCCTCATATTCGCCTGCCTGTGCCGTGATTTTCAGGATATTAGGCAGAAAGATCGCCCTGTCATCCGGCATAAAAAGCCCGGATAACAGATTTCCCTCCAGTTTTTCCCTGGGAACCCCGAACATCTTGGCTGCCTTGCTGTTGGCCACCACTATCTGGCCATCCGCGTTTACGAGCAGTATGGCGCTGTTTATTATCTCAAGAATGCTTGAGACAATGCTGGTTTCTTCAATATTGACGCTTGGGCACATTGTTTTTTCCCTTTTACCGCTTCGCTATGATTACCGCTTGTCCCGCTGCGCGGGACAGGCTCTTGGTTAGAGGATTACATCATTCCCATCAGTTATTATTTCGATTATTATCTCCCAATCCTGTAATCATAGCGAAGCGGTAATCCTGGCGAAGTCCCGCCCCGGCGGGACAAGCGATAATCCTATAATCATATCCTTTCCATCAACAGGTGCGGTCCCTGGGGTGTGATGCGCCAGTCCGGAGGCACCAGGATGGTCGTAAAATCATCCAGAATAAGGGCCGGGCCGGAAACAGCGGCCTTTCCCCGCTCTACTTCTTTTCTGTATATCATCAGGGTTTCTGTTTTTCCAGCTTCAAAATAAACAGGAACACGCATGCCCTGGCCCGCGATCTTTGAACATGGGGCTGCTGAATGCGTACTCTCAGCCAGGCAGGTTCCCGGCCCGGTGCTTTGAACTTTGAGCCTTGAGCCTTGAGCTGATAATAGAGCCCTTGCCCGTATCGCCGTGACCTCGATATCCCTGCCGCGTATTGCGTAGCCGTATAGCCTTTGGTGTTCCTGTATAAAGGCATCCACCCAGTCCCGGCTCCAGGGGACGGTCAACTCATACGACTGGCCCTGGTAGCGGGCATCCACGTGGGCCTTTATCCCCATGCTGTCCGCGCGCAGCCCGAGTCTGGATGCCTCTTCGTAACACCCTGAGACCAGCCGGTTTACCGCCTCCCTGAGTTCTGAGTACCTGGTTTGCGCCTGCCGGGTAAAAAAGGCCATGGATTTGTGGAGTGACAGGTCGGCAATGGCCATTCCATGGGCGGAGAAGACTCCTGCCATGGAGGGTAGAAGTATCTTTTTTATCTGGAGCGCGTCAGCCAGGCCGGCCGCGTGCAGGCCGGCTGCGCCTCCGAAACACACAAGCACGAAGTCCCTGGGGTCGTATCCCCGTTCAACCGAAACCGCTCTCAGCGCCTGGACCATGTTGATGTCAACCAGCCTGATTATGCCGATCGCGGTCTCCTCCGGAGAAAGCCCGATCAATCTGCCGAGTTTTTCCATCCTGGGACCCACCCGTTCGGGGAATATCTTCATCCTGCCTCCCAGGAAGGATTCGGGTTGAAGCCTGCCAAGAAACAGGTTCGCGTCCGTGACCGTTATTCTTTCTCCCTTTCCGTAACATACCGGGCCGGGATCGGCTCCCGCGCTCCGGGGACCCACCATCAGCATGCCGCCTTCATCCACCCACGCGATGGAGCCGCCGCCTGCCCCTACCGTGTGTATGTCAAGGATTGGAACGGCCACCGGGAAGCCCTGGATCTTGTAGTCCCTGGTAAAGGTGAGGTGGCCGGGGCAAAGGGATACGTCCGTGGATGTGCCGCCCATATCAAGGGTGATAATATTGTTTATGCCAAGATCCCTGCCGAGCCTCCATGCGGCCTGCACCCCTCCGGCAGGTCCGGACAGAAGCGTGTGCACTGCCTGTGATCCGATTCCCCTGGCGGGTCTGCATCCCCCGTTGGATTGCTGTATCAGTATCCTTGCTCCGGAAAGGGCTGCCTGGAGCTGATCAACATACCTCCCCACTACAGGCCCGAGATAGGCATTTATCAGGGTGGTGGAGAGGCGTTCAAATTCGCGGAATTCAGGCAGGACATCACTTGAGATACTCACGTGGATGCCAAGGTCCTCAAGCCCCGTCCTGATGGCCTCCTCATGCATGGAGTTTGCGTAGGAGTGAAGAAGGCACACGGCAGCGCTTTCCGCGCCATGCGCAAGGCAGAAATCCCTTGCCCTTGAGATTTCACCGGGGAGAAGCCGGGTGAGAATATCCCCTTTCCAGTTGATTCGCTCCTTTACGCCGAGCACCTGCTCCCTGGAGATGACTTCCGGTTGCCTTGTCGCCATGAGGTCGTAGAGCCTGGGCCGGGCCTGCCTGCCTATCCAGAGCGCGTCTTCAAACCCGAGGGTGGTCAGCAGCACGGTCCTGGCCCCCTTTCGTTCCAGAAAGGCATTCGTGCCTACCGTGGTGCCGTGAACCATCTCAAGGCATGAAGGGTCAAGCTCAGGGAAAAGTTCCGTCATGCCCTGCAATATCGCCCTGGCAGGATCATCCGGCGTGGAAAGTACCTTCCATCGCCTCTGTCGTCCCTGATCATCCATGGCAAAGATATCGGTAAAGGTCCCTCCCGTGTCAACGCCGACCCGGAGGACAGGATTGCCGCTGGCTGGCGCATCGCCGGGATCAGCATGCACCTTTGGCGCTTTAGGACTACCACTTCGCTTCGCTTTGTCAGGATCAGGCTTCATCTTCCCGTTCTGGCTCTCATGACTTGTCAATCAGGATTCTGGTAATCATTATTACCGAGTCCCCGCCTTCCAGCGGGAAAACTCCTGAGGTTTCGTCGGTTCCTTTCCTTTGAGCCTTGAGCTTTGAGCTTTCAGCTATTTCCACCAGCGCCCATCCGGCCGGCTCCTTTTTACCCAGGATTTCTCCCGGGTTGAGCAAAACGGTTTTCTCCACCTTTTCCAGTCGCCATCTGTGGGTGTGGCCGTAACATACAAGGTCAAATTCGCCTGATTTCGCGACAAGGTAGGCGGTTGCCGGGTCGTGCAGCCAGCAAAGGGAGAATCCGTCCATCTCCAGCCTGCCAAGTTGCCCATGGTGGTGGACGTGTCCCTTTCTGCTGGCGCAATGAGTGGTCATCAGGCTCCGGTCTCCGGCGTTATTGCCGTAGATGAGGTGGATTTTCCCTGGAAACGGGTCCAGTTCCTCGAGCATGAAGGGGGAGATAAGATCCCCACAATGGATGATAGCCTCTACCCCCAGATCAGAGGCCTGTTTAACAGCCTTTCTTATGTTCCAGATATGGTCGTGACTGTCACTGAATATGGCGATTTTCATCATAAACACTAATCCTAACGAAGCGAAGCGGAGTGGTAATCCTAGAGCACCAAAGGTGCTCGGTAATCCCAGCGAATCGGTAATCCTTTCTCATGTTCCAGAAGCAGTTCTTTGATTTCAAGCCCGGCTGAGAATCCCGTGAGCTGTCCGCCTTTGCCCACCACCCTGTGGCAGGGGATCAGGATTGGAAGCCTGTTGGCCTTGAGCGCCTGCCCCACTGCGATTGGCGCCCCGCATCCTATGGCTTCAGCCAGTTGGCCGTAGGTTCTTACCTCGCCATACGGAATTTCTGAAACATAGTTCCACACGGAATGCTGGAAGGGCGTGCCCTTTATGACAAAAGGAAGATCTGCCTGTTTTATCCGGTTGGAAAGAAGTTCGTCCAGTTGCTCGGCCAATGGGGAAAAACCTGAGTGTTCCAGGTGTTCCGCAAGTTCAAGACTGATTCTGGTTATCGCCCAGTTTTCCCACAGGGCGGATATCCGCAGGATCTTTCCATGCAGAAATATGTCTATGATTTCAGTTCGCCGGTCGATCATGCCCTGTGCTCAAAACCCTGAAAGGAGATTTCTTCCATTCCGTGAATGCCCTTGAGCCAGACCCCGCTGCCATTGGAAATGTGGCCTATGCAGAAGGCGTTTACGCCGAGACCAGTGGCGATTTCCAGTATTTTTCTTCCATGTCCGGGATCTGCGGTCCACAGCAGTTCAAAATCTTCTCCGCCGCTTACCGCAAGCCTCAGCGAATCAATTCCCAATTCCCGTGAGGCCGTTTTAAGCGCCCTGGACCTCGGAATGGCCCCGGCCCGTACAGTAGCCTTGACACCGCTTGCCTCGCACACGTGGGTAAGGTCTGTTGCCAGGCCGTCTGAAATATCTATGCAGGAGGTGGCCAGCCCGGTCCTCGCAAGAGCCATCCCAAGGCCTACTCTTGGTCTGGGCATAAGGTGCCTTCCGGTGAGGCGCTTCCACCACGTTTTTCTCCGGCGCCCCAGTCTTTTGCCGCTCATTTCTTCCCTTAAAAGGGCCAGGCCGCACGCGCTCTCACCCAGGTATCCCGAACAGAAGACAAGATCACCGGGCCGGGCCCCGTCTCTACCCAGCCATTGATCAGCGTGCACCTCTCCGGCCATTGTCAGGCCCGTGGTAAGGTGGGCTGGAGAGGAAACCGTATCTCCTCCCACCACTGATACCTCCCACTCGTCAAGGCAGGAGAACAGCCCCCTGGAAAAGGACTCCCAGAATTTTTGGGGCAGGCCGGGCGGTACCGCAAGGTTCAGGAGAGCCCACCTGGGCCTGGCGCCGACAGCGGCCATGTCGCTGAGGTTGCACGCGGCGGTTTTCCAGCCCAGGTGGTACGCGCTGAAATAGGCCAGGTCAAAGTGAATTTTTTCCACAAGGATGTCTGTGGTAAGCGCCATGAGTTTCCCGTGCCCGGTTTTTACCATGGCGCAGTCGTCTCCTATGCCCCTGACGACAGAGGAATCGTTTCCCGCCCTGGGGAATGAGGCGATTTTTTTTATGAGATCACGTTCCACTGGTTGGGGCCTGGGAAAAACCGCTGAGACGCGCGGAAGGCAAAGGGGATAAGAGAGGCTTTCCCTCCAGCTTTCCGCGCGGGTCGGCGGATAAGGTGAGCGGGTTAATGTATTTCCAGTTCACTGAAGAAGTATTTGATTTCTGTTGCGGCTGTCTCCGGGGCGTCGGACCCGTGTACCACATTTTTTTCTATGTCAGTGGCAAAGTCCGCCCTGATTGTACCGGGATCTGCATCCTTGTAATTGGTTGCCCCCATAAGCTCCCTGTTTTTACTGATTACGTTTTCGCCTTCCAGCACCATAACCACTATGGGGTCGGAGGACATGAAGTCGGTCAGGCTATTGAAAAAGGGTTTGTCGCTGTGAACCGCGTAAAATCCCTCGGCCTCCTTTTTGCTCATATGGAGCATCTTCATGGCGGCGATTCTTATGCCGGCAGTCTCGAATCTTTTGATGACCTCACCTATAAGGCCCCTTGAGACCCCGTCCGGCTTGATGATTGATAGGGTTCTTTCCATGTTGTCAACCTCCTGGATTAGTTCAAATCTTGCAATCCCTTCTTTTTAAACTCCCTTTCCCCCTAAAGCAACCTTCATCCATTTTCTTTTACGGGCATGTCAAATAGGATGGTAGCCGGGCCTGCCAGTATTTGAATACCTTGTCTGTGTTCAGTAAAGTCAGTGAGTTGTTTTAAAATGCTTGCCGGTTATTCACAGAAGGCCTTTGATCTGCGTAATCTGGAGTCAATGGCTGCATATATTGTTGTCCGGAGCCGATATGGCCGATTGAATTATTAGGTTATATGCAGGATGTGGCCAATTCACATGTCGTTACATGAGCCAGCGTAAGGAGATCGCCATCATGAAAAAACAGTTCGTGCTCGACACCAACGTATTGCTGCACAACCCGGAATCCCTGTCCTCCTTTGCCGATAATGAAGTGATCCTCCCGATCGAGGTGATAGAAGAACTGGACCGGTTCAAGAGACATGGTGATGAGAAGGGGAGAAATGCGAGGCAGGTTATCAGGACGCTTGATGCGCTGAGGGAAAAAGGGCCGTTAGGGAACGGTGTCCGGATGGAAAACGGGGGGACATTGCGAGTCCTTGTGGACGATATGCCCGATGAGCGGATAGCCGGCCTTTCCGGTGACATAATGGACAACCGGATCATCGGCAGGGCGCGCGTCCTGCAGAGAAGCGGAAAGAGAAAAGTCATTTTTGTGTCGAAGGATATCAACGCGAGGATCAAGGCCGATGCGATCGGCCTGGCCGTAATGGATTTTGAAAACCAGAAGGTGAACTTTGATGAGATTTATTCGGGCTGGCAGTCCATGGATGTCCAGCCTGACCTGGTCAATGCGTTCTATAAAGAAAAGGCACTTGCTCCGCTACCTGAATGGAAATTCTATCCCAACCAGTTTATTCACCTGAAGAACAAATTTGATCCAAAGCAGTCGGCGCTTGGCAAGTATCTTGAGGAATCGAATTCGATTGTTCCGCTGTTTCACATCAACGCCCGTCCCTGGGGTATCAAACCGCGTAACATGGAGCAGCACTTTGCGATCGAACTCCTGCTTTGTGACGACATCAAACTGGTCACCTTGATGGGGCAGGCCGGGACAGGCAAGACCCTGCTCGCGCTTGCTGCAGGTATTGTCAAGGTCGTGGAGGAAAGGGTCTACTCGAAGCTCCTTGTTACGAGGCCAATCATCCCCTTCGGCAGGGACATCGGATTTCTTCCCGGTGACAAGGACGAGAAGATGAGGCACTGGATGCAGCCTATATTCGACAACCTCCAATATCTGGCAGGCTCGTCCGGAGACGATGTGGATGGCAACGTCGATTACCTGATGCAGTCAAGGGGTGGAAAAACAATTGAGCTGGAGGCCCTGACCTACATACGTGGAAGGTCGATCCCAAAGCAGTACATCATAGTGGATGAGGCGCAGAACCTTACCCCGCACGAGGTAAAGACCATTATCAGCCGGGCCGGAGAGGGCACGAAGATCATCCTCACGGGCGATCCGTACCAGATCGACAGCCCTTACCTGGACGCGAGCAGCAACGGCCTGAGCTACGTGGTCGAACGAATGAAGGGCCTGAGACTTTTCGGCCATATCACGCTGACACACAGCGAAAGGAGCGAGCTGGCCTCGATGGCGGCAACGATGTTATAGCAGACCTCTAAAAAGGACATTGCCTGCCAGGTTATTCAGTGAAATATACTGATTAGCGCCTTAATTTAACATTCAGAATTTACCATTTAACATGGTATTTTCTTTGTATATCCATCCGGAATGCAGTACAAGTCCAGCAGAAAAGGGGACGGTGCCAATTATCTTTTACTTTCGCCTTTTGTCCTTTGAGAATTTTGATGCCGCAGGGGGCCGCAGGGATCTTGAACTGAATGGGCATGTGTGGTTGAATTGCTTCCATGATAGCTATAATTGATTATCGGGCAGGAAATCTTACCAGTGTGGCGCGGGCGGTCAGGCAACTTGGATTTGAGTGCACGGTTACGGATGACCGTAAGGAGATAGAGGGCGCGGAGAGGATTATTTTCCCCGGCGTCGGGGCCGCGGGAAAGGCCATGACGGATCTCGTCTCCCTGGGGCTTGACGAGATGCTTCGGGATGCCTTTGGCGCGGGGAAACCCATTCTTGGAATCTGCCTGGGAACCCAGATAATTTTTGACAGGAGCGAGGAGGACGATACCCACTGCCTTGGCCTGCTGCAAGGCGTGGTGCGTCGGTTTCCAGAACCTTTGATGCTGGACGGGGAGAGGTTGAAGGTTCCCCATATGGGATGGAACCAGGTGGTCTGGACAGGGGAACATCCGGTTTTTACAGGGCTTGATGCCCGGGCATCCTATTATTTCGTTCATTCCTATTACTGTGATCCAGTGGCCCAGGAAACAGTCATGGGCCGCACGGAGTACGGTATCACCTTTGCCTCTGCCGTAGCAAAGGACAACCTTGTGGCAGTGCAGTTTCATCCGGAGAAGAGTGGTCGTCCGGGCCTTGGAATCCTGAGGAATTTTTGTAACTGGAAACCATAGCGCGGGGATTGCCGGCATGAGACCTCATGGTCCGCGTGCCCGATATTCATAGTTTATAAAAAAGGTGAAGACATGCTCAACAAGCGCATAATACCCTGTCTTGACGTAAGAAACGGGAAAACCACAAAGGGTATAAAGTTCAAGGACAATGTGGATATCGGTGACCCGGTGGCAATGGCCCGGTTCTATTACAATGAAGGGGCTGACGAGCTGGTTTTTTATGATATTACCGCGTCCAGTGATCATCGTTCCATCATGCTTGACGTGGTAGAGCGGACAGCCCGGGAGATTTTCATTCCTTTTTCCGTTGGTGGCGGAATAAGGACGGTGGATGATATGAGGGCCGTGCTTCTGGCGGGCGCTGAGAAGGTTAGTGTCAATACGGCGGCGGTACAGAATCCTGACATTATTGCCGAGGGAGCCAGGGCCTTTGGCAGCCAGTGTATTGTGTTAGGCATGGATGTGAAGCAGGTGGAGAAAAGCGACAGGATCCCGTCAGGCTATGAAATCGTCATTCACGGCGGCAGAACATACATGGGAATAGACGCGCTGTGGTGGGCCAGGGAGGCTGAAAACCTCGGCGCGGGCGAGATCTGTCTTAACTCCATTGATGCAGACGGCACCGGAAAGGGATATGAGATGACACTTACCCGCATGATTTCCGAGGCCGTGAATATACCGGTGATAGCATCCGGGGGCGCGGGGCATCCCCAGCATCTCTTTGACGTGCTCACCGAGGCAAAGGCGGACGCCGCGCTCATCGCCTCGATGACTCATTATGGCCACTATACCGTCAGTCAAATAAAGGAATATCTGTCGGACAGGGGCGTTCCTGTCCGGATGCTCTGGTAAAAAGGGACGATAACAAGATACGTTGTCCAGGGTTATTACAGGCCTTGATGCCTTACTGGAAAATGCGCCTGGCTGGATAAGGGGCCGTAGGTTAGGGCTCCTGTGTCATCAGGCATCTGTTGACAGCCGTCTGATCCACGCAAAAGACCTCGTTTCGGCCGCGTTTCCCGGCCAGCTTACCTGCCTTTTCAGCCCGCAACACGGGCTTTATTCGGAAAAACAGGACAACATGATAGAGTCGGCCGATGCGATTGATCCGGCCACCGGTCTCCCGGTCTTCAGCCTTTACGGGAAGACCAGGGAACCCGTTGCCTCCCAGCTCTCCGATATGGATATTCTGCTCGTTGATCTCCAGGATGTGGGGTGCAGGGTGTACACCTACATCTGGACCATGTTCCTTGCCATGAGGGCATGCGCGCGGCACGGGAAGGGACTGGCCGTGCTGGACCGTCCAAATCCCATTGGAGGACTTCAGGTGGAGGGAAATCTCGTGGCCGAATGCTGCCGTTCCTTTGTGGGAATGGCCCCCATACCAATGCGTCACGGCATGACCATGGGAGAACTGGCCCTCTTTCTCAGGGATTGGGCCTCCCTGGACCTGGAGCTGCATGTGGTCAGTCTCAGGGGATGGAAGAGGCATATGTATTTTGACCAGACCGGCCTTCCGTGGGTCTGGCCTTCTCCCAATATGCCCACGCTGGATACGGCCCTGGTGTATCCCGGCCAGGTGATTCTGGAGGGAACAAATCTCTCGGAGGGAAGGGGCACTACCAGGCCCTTCGAGGTGTTCGGCGCCCCGTATCTGGATCCGGCGTGGCTGATAACCAGGGCAGGGGATGCCGGGTTGAAAGGCATGGTTCTGCGGGAACAGTATTTCGAACCCACCTTTAACAAGTGGAAAGGCACAAGATGCGGAGGCGTCCAGATCCACGTGGTGGACCGGGAGACATTTGAGCCATACCTTGCAACCCTGACGCTTTTATCCCTTATATCCGGCCATTACAGACAAAAATTTGCCTGGAAGGCCCCTCCATACGAATATGAATATGATAGATTGCCGGCAGACCTCATTACAGGGGATAAGCTGTTGCGGGAGGCCGTGGAGCAGGGCGCGGGCCGGGAGGAGATCGCGTCTTTCTGGACCGGACAGCTTGAGGAATTCAGGGAACGGAGTAGGCCTTTTCTGCTCTATTAGGGGGCGACATGGTCATGTGCCGTTATCTTTCTTTTATCCTAATACCTATCTGTCCGAAGGCTGGAATCCCTCTGGCTCATAACCAGGAGTTATATGATACACTCCCTTGAGATTCCTGTATCTTTCGTCAAAATCCAGGCCGTAACCCACGAGGAAACCCTTCTTTACGTCAAAACCCACATAGTCAACGTCGATGTCGACCTCCCGGCGCTCTTTCTTGTCTATAAGGCAGCAGATTCTGACGGATGCGGGATTATGCAGTTCCAGCAGTTCCTTAAGGTACTTGAGGGTGTAACCGGTGTCCACTATGTCTTCCACCACAAGTACATCCTTCCCCTTTATGTCAAGCTCAATGTCCTTTGTGATGGAAACGCGACCTGATGACTCCGCGCGCGTCCCGTAGCTGCTGAGCCTGACGAAATCTACCCTGAGGGGGATGTCCATGGCCCGTACCAGGTCCGCCATAAAGATAAAGGCACCCTTCAGTATTCCGATTACGACAAGCTGCCTGTCCTGATAATCCCTGGCAATTTCCCGTCCCATTTCTTCCACTTTGGCCTGGATTGCCTGAAACGAGATGACCTCCTTTAATCTGTCGTGCGGATTCAATTTGACCTCCAGTAATCTTTTATATCAATCCCGTCGCGCAGGGAAACAGATACAGCACACATGTACACATTCCTCTGGAGATGATCAACCCGAATTTTGCATCTCAGTGCCCGGAAATGGTATCTTTCTGGATAAAGCTTCTTCATTTTCTATGATTACCTGAAGCCGATCCCTTCCACCCATTTAAAATTCAACATTCACAATTTTCCAATGTCACAGCAAGGTAGCGGCCCGTTTAATCTATCTTGACATAGTGCGTGTAGCCATTACCTTACATTGTACGTTAATAAACATTGTATAGGGTAGAAAAACTGCCAGAGGATAAGGAAGCCATGCCGATATACGAATTTATATGCCAGGAATGCAAAAAGAATTTTGAATATTTTGTCTTATCTCAGAGAGACCTTAAGGATGTTCGCTGCCCGGTTTGTGGCTCTCCGAAGACCCGTAAGGTTCTTTCCAGCTTTCACAGCGGGGCCTCCAGAATGGGAGTTTCTCCCAGCTCCGGTTCAACCTGTGGCACGTCCACGGGTTTCAGATGAGGCTGATCCCGGTTCAGCTGTAGCTGAATAATTCTTTTACGGGTGTTCATCCCGATTCCAGTCGGAGGAAGATATGTCATGCTGAAAATAGAGGATTTGTGGGTAGAGGTCCAGGGGAAAGAGGTCCTTAAGGGGATCAACCTGGATATAGGTACCGGGGAGACTCACTGTCTCTTCGGCAAAAATGGTTCAGGCAAGACAACGTTGCTAATGACCCTTATGGGTTTTTCAGGGTACAAGGTAAAGCACGGACGAATCATCTTTAAGGGTGAGGATATTACCCACATGCCTATAAATGAGCGTTCAAACCTTGGGCTTGCCATATCGCTTCAGCGTCCGCCAACCCTCAAGGGAGTGAAGCTCAAGGACATGCTGTCGATCTGTGGTGGGGACGAAGCTGTGGGAAAGAGGCTTGCCACCGAATATGCCTTTGGCCACTTTTTAGACAGGGATGTAAATCATGGGTTCTCAGGTGGAGAGATCAAAAAATCCGAACTTCTCCAGCTTCTCGCCCAGGATCCGGAGCTTACATTGCTGGATGAACCTGAATCAGGGGTGGATATCGAGAACCTGCACGTAATCGGAGACATGATCCGAAGGCTTCTGCAGAAGGAACAACACCGGAATCGTCAAAAGTCAGGTCTTATAATAACCCATACGGGGTTCATACTGAATTATGTGGCGGCTGACCGCGGCCATGTGATGTTGAACGGCCAGATTTTATGCCAGGGCAATCCTGTGGAGATATTTGAGGGGATTCAGAAGTACGGCTACGAGGAGTGCGCGAAATGTCGCCTTTAGATAATTCAAAAGCAACTGATGTCCAGGGCCAGGTTTCGGATGAAGAACTTTTGAAAAGGTTTACCCCTGCCTCTGAGGTGGAACAACTCGGTAATCTGGATGAAATCGATCCGGAGGAAGTGCAGAAACTCAGGCGTACGGGGGTAGACCTTTCTGGATCAGGGCGCATCGGCAGTTTTCTGCAGACCAATTGTAATGTAGTAGAGTGCAAATGCGGGTTCGAGGGCGTGGAGCTGCTGCCCATAACAGAGGCGCTTAAAAAATACGATGGTCTCAAGGAGTACTGGTGGAAACTGGTTTCCAGGGACAAGGATACCTTTACCAGGGAGGCGGATGCCGGGCTGGACAATGGGTATTTCATAAGGGCGCTTCCCGGAGAAAAGGTTGTTTATCCCCTTCAGACCTGTCTTTATATCCGCAATGAGAACGTGTCCCAGCGGGTGCATAATATAGTAATCGCTGAGGAAGGGTCGGAACTGCACATTATTACCGGTTGCGCTACCCATCCAGACCTCACATCAGGACTTCATATAGGGGTTTCTGAATTTTTTGTGAAAAAGGGGGCAAAGCTTGTCTTTACCATGATACACAACTGGGGAGATGAGGTTTACGTGCGTCCAAGGACCGGGGTGCTTGTGGAGCAGGATGGGGTTTTCCTCTCCAACTACGTTACCCTTAAGGGAGTAAAGTCCATCCAGACCTATCCTGTCGCCACCCTGATGGAAAACGCAATGGCACGTTTTAATTCCGTTATTGTGTCTCCTGATGGATCAGATATAGATACGGGCGCCAAGATAATACTCAAGGGCAAATCAAGCAGGGCTGAAATTATCTCCAGGACCATCTCATATGGCGGACGGGTGGTTGCCAGGGGCCATCTCGTGGGAGACGCCCCGGATATAAAGGCACACTTGGAATGTCAGGGGCTTATCCTGGAGGAAAAGGGCATTATTCACGCCATTCCTGAACTCGAGGCCCATCTGTCCAATGTGGACATGTCCCATGAGGCGGCGGTGGGCAAGATCGCCCAGGAGGAGATCGAATATCTCATGGCAAGAGGCCTTAGCGAGGAAGAGGCTACTTCCACCATAGTCCGGGGTTTCCTGAACGTGAAGATCGACGGCCTTCCCGAGGAACTTGAGCGGGAGCTTGAGGCCGCGGTGGCCGAGAGCCAGCACGGAATGTAGGCAAAATACACGGATTATGGGTTTTAGCTGGCCATGATCCTTTACTTGTATGTTCGGCGCCTTTTGGGTATATTGGGGCGCTAAATATAATTTCCACCCGTGCGGTGTGGATTTTCAAGGGAGTGAACGCTATGGAATGTACTACAAACAGACCAGGT
>JALVVK010000009.1 GCA_027023445.1 Deltaproteobacteria bacterium
TGGTAGCTGGACCTGCCAGGTTTCTTGGGATTGTAACCCCTCTTGGCCCTGTGCTGCCTGCCAAAGACCGGTATGACGTGGGAGTCCAGGTCCAGGGTGATGGCATTCATGTCACGAAATCCCCTGCGGATTTTATTCAATTGCCTGAAATTGATCTCTGCCACCTGTCTGCGTGCCACGCACAGGCAGGCATGCTCAGCCTTGTGAACCGTGATCCTGGAAAGGAAACGGCTGATCGTACTCTGGGATGGAAACCTGGTAAGACCAGACAGCCTTTGAAACACCTTGTCTGCCTTGAGTTCCATCATGTGGATCGGTCTGAAGATGCCCATCATCAGGGCATAGAGTATGCCGTAGCAGACTTCGGAGGGGCTGTGATCTTCTTCGCGCCGCTTGCTGGTGCCGACAGCCCTGAGGTGTTGATCCAGCCTCAACTTGCCCAGGAACCGACGCGTGAGCCCAGTGCCCCTGAAACGGGTAAAATTTTTGCCAGTGAACTCCTCCCTTGGTTCACGACCATGGTTGTTATATTTTTGTCACCTTTTTGCTGCCTCCTTTCCTCGTTTTTGTGTGATTTTATTTTATCAGGAAAGAAGGCTTTTTGTATCTAAAACCAGTGGGTTATTTAAAAAAATGGTTACTGATCATTCACAAATGGCCTTTGAGCTGCATAATCCGGGTTGAATCCACTCTGCTTCATTTATGGGCTTGAAATAACACCATCCAAACGCTGCAAGGTCACCCAATGACGCATCCTACTGAGAACATGAATCTTTTTCTCATATTTCACCATAACTTGGCCTTCTCGTCCGTGCCGGTGGAGCACTATCCCTATATTATCGACTCAGTGTACATGAAGCTTCTGGATCTGGCGGACTCGGGCTATCCCCTGGGCCTTGAGTTTACGGGTGAGACTCTTGAAACCGTGGAAAATATAAACCCGGATTATATTACGCGACTGAATTCCCTTCTGAGTTCACAACGTGTGGAACTGATAGGCTCCAGTTATTCACAGGCGATTTTTCCCTTGATCCCATATGATGTCAACAGGTGGAACCTGGCCCTCGGGCTTGATGTTTACCAGCGTCTTTTAGGTCAAAGGCCGTCTCTGGCATACATTAATGAACAATGCTATTCCGACAGCCTGATCGATCTGTACCGCGCCAGCGGATATAAGGCCATATTGTTTGACTGGATGAATGCCGTCAAGGATAACCACTGGCCTGATTACTACCGATATTGCCTGCTGAGGCCTGCAGGCGCGGGAATCTCTTTTCTGTGGAATGACTGCATTGCTTTCCAGAAATTCCAGCGCGCAGTCTGGGGAGATATTGATTTCAGTGACCTCAGGGAATTCATCAGAAAACACCTTACGCGGGCATCCACATACGGACTCGACAAACCATACCTGTGCCTTTATTGCTCGGATGCGGAGGTGTTTGATTATCGCCCCGGGACTCTGAATACTTCCGCTGGCAAAACCGGCCAGATAAAAAAAATTGAATCCTTCCTGGACAGATTAAAAGACGACCTGCCTGTAAAGTTCTCTCTGCCTTCTCGAATTATCTATCAATTTCAAGAAAATGAGTGTCCTTCAATAAGAGGTATTTCCACTCCGTCTTACCCTGTTCGCACAAAAAAACAGGAAAAGTACAACGTAACCCGCTGGGCCGTGACCGGCAGAGAGGCCACCAGAATGAACACCCAGTGTTTCCAGCTCTACAGGTTGCTGGGAAAGATAGATGAAAAATCCTTATTGGCTGATCCGGAAGCCGCGAGGCTCAGGAAAAACCTTGTAAGGCTGTGGGGCAGTGACTACCGGACCCACACGACAGACGAAAAATACGAGGCCTTCAGGCATCTGATGGGGGAATCCCTTGCGGCTGCAAGATCTTTTCTTGAAAAAATGGCAGGCGGGAAGGCCATTACATACACTGACTCTGACAGAAGAAAATCACGTTCTAAAACAACGGAACAGGGTGCAGTTGAAAAGCACCAGGAAGATAGGTTCAGGTTCAGGTTGGATGCCTGCGGTTTCCAACTGAGCCTTTTAAAAAACAAGGGACTTGCCATTGAAAAGGTCTGTTTTCCAGAGATGCCCAACCTTCCCCTTTTAGGCACGATCCCCCATGGCGCATTTCCTGACATCGCATTGGGTTCTGACTATTTTTCCGGGCACTCCATACTCATCACCCAGGACGCGGCGCAATACACGGACCTTTCCGTCAGGGTCAGGCAGATAGAATCCTTCAAAGAAGGTGGGAAAATCCATATCCGGAACAGAACCCCCATAGAAATCCCAGGACTATCCATCATTAAAACCTTTACAATAGACAGCACCGGTCTCCAGATAACCTACGACTTTTACGCCAGGGACCTGCGTCCGGCATCTCTCAGAATGGGAATATGGACCATTATGCCTCATTCTTTTGACAGGGACACCCTGTATGTGAAAACCTGTCTTGGCGGTTCATCACCTGAATCCTTTAAATTAGCCGGGTCAAAAATATTACAGGATCAACCTGCGAACCACATCGTCACCGCCAGACACTGCCTTGGCTGCACTGACGGACAGCTCATCATAGGCGACAAAAAAAAGGAACTGGTCATATCCGTAGATCAGGCCCAGCTCTACTCGGTTCCCCTGCTTCATTATGAGGAATCGCCCTCGGCCTGCATGGACGATTCTGACTACCTGTGCAGAATCTACTTTTCTCTTTGCGAAAGAGACGATGTGGCAAATGTTTTCTGGAAGGGCCGTTCGAGGCTTTCATTCCATATAACCTCATATCCAACAGAAAATATGAAAAGTGGCCGATAGAATGATACACCGGGTGCAGATACCTGGATTACACGAAGTTCGAACTGGATGCCCATGATTTTTATCGCGTTTCCCCAGGAAGTAAGATTGTGGTCAGGCGAAGAGGAAGTCCGCCGCTTCATGCGTTTTCTTCCCGCGGCAAAGGACCGGAACGGTAATCTTTTACTGGACAGGGTTTATGTTACCGTAGAAGAAAACCTCAGGAACCTTGAACAGCACTGCATTGACCAGGGAATTCAAAAACCCGCGCAGTTGAAGGACAGCCTGTTCAGCAACCTGAAAACATGGCCGAAAAAAATAGAGGAACTTCTCAGGGAACCGCGCCCTACCGGCAACAGTGACCGCACCCTGCGCCTGTGCATGATAAACGGTGGAGGAGGCGGTCTGGGAGACGGCATCATGTTCGCCCCCGCCATAGAGATCCTCCAGCGCCTGCTGGCACAAAAAGGCTACAGGGACGTAGCCATAGACGCGTACAGCCTTCTTCCCCACCGTACATGTTCCGTAATCGGAAGGATACCGAACCTGAGGGTAAGGCCTATCCCGCTGCCCCTGGCAGAATTTCTGTCCTATGACGCATATGCGGACTTCACCAACATGCTTGAGGATGAAATATTCCAAAACTCCCATATGACGGATTTCGCGCTCATCCGCATGGGAATCTCGCCTGAGACCATAAAAACGCGATATAAGATCCCGTTCCTGAATATTCCGGGATCACGGCCTCCAGAGATTCGGATAGCGCTTGAAACCGCAAAAAGGCTGTCAGGGGGCAGGCCCCTTATAGCCGTAATTTTTTCCGCCTCACGGATTCGCAGGATGCCTTTAAAAAAGGCTTCTGACATCATCAGAAAAATAAGCCTAAAATATCAACCTGTTATTATTATGCCGGACGCGGCTGCCGCTGAAAAATTTATAAGCAGGCATGAACTCAGGGACAGGGTTGTTGACCTTTCCAGTTCTTCGACCAATTTTATGAATTATATCATGTTATTGTCCGGAATGGACGGCATAGTATCGGTTGACACATCTGCTGTTCATATAGGAGCGGCCTTCAACATTCCTACTGTTGCCATATTTAACGCAATAAACAAAGAGCACCGGATATCATACAGCCCCTCGGTCAGGGGGATCCAGATCGAATATCAGGGACAAAGATGCCAGGCCCCGTGCGGCCTGTCCAAGTCCTCGGCATATCTCAGGGGCAACCTCAAAAACATCCGCCCCTTTTATATGGAATTCAATTACGCGTGCGATGAGGCCGTTGACAGGGATGCCCTCCTCTCCCAGGCAAAAAACAGGTTACTGGCCATCAATCCACACCAGGACCTGGAACATGAACTTGAGAAGATACAAAGGGAATACGAGCGAAGATTTGACAAGCCGGACGCGCCCTGCTGGAAGGCCCTCCATACGGAAAATGTGATAACCGTCCTGGATGAAATCCTTGACGCCACCGACAAGGCCACCGTTCCCTGTCCCATATGTTCCACAGAAGATTATCACAGATTAATCGGCAGGAGATGGGGAAGACGCCTTATGTTCTGCCGGAATTGCCATGCCGAATTCCTGGTCCCTTCCCAGGACGCCGAGCCGTTTTCCAGACCCTCATCCATAATTTCCCGGTTATATGACGAGGAAATCGACTTCATGGCAAACTCAATTAAACATCTGCTCAAAGGCTCAAAAAAAATACTATGGGTGCGCTCCCTGGATACCATATGGTCCGGGATTCTCAGCCGCCTGTCACGCCACGTGGAGGGTCGCTCCATCACTGAGATTAACCAGGCGGACATCCCAAGTAACACAATCACGGACAACACATTTGATCTGATATTAGCCCCTGGTATCTGCGACACATCTGAGTCCCCCATGTCACTGTTAAGAAACCTCTCCGGCCTGCTGGCCGAAAGGGGGCTCTTATACTTCAGCTCATTCAATTGTGACTCAATCGTGTACACGTCAGGCCTTGCCGGCGCCCTCACTCCCGTAACTTCACCTCTTACCGGCTGTACGGCAAAAACTCATAAAAAAATGGCTGGCTCTCTGGGTTTGAATCATTGCTGTACGGTCACCACCCCCTTTGCATGGTCTTTTTTTACCGAGATCATCGGGACCCCACCTCCGGTAAGGATTCAACCGCCGGATTCTCCAGGTACCATCATAGAATTGAGCGGCCAGGATCAGGATTCCATATCAAGGTCCCACTACATGAAACTCTGCAGTGAAATCACGGAACAGGGACGTTTTCTGCTGACACTGGCGGCAAAAAAATCAGAACGGGAGAAAAACGATAATTCAACAAAAACAAAAGGGAAAGCGTGATGCCTTACATCCAGCCACCTGATTTATTATTCTGCTTTGGGCTACCTAAATCAGGGACTACCTATCTCCAGATGATTTTAGACCGGCATCCCGAAATATCATGCCCTTCTGAACATCAATTCGAATTTTTTGCCCAAAGGCTTCCAAAAATTCTGGAACAATACAACAAGCTTATCCAGCTTGTCGATGACAGGACTGCCAGACAAGGCCCCTGTTTTTTTAACGGGCAAGACGTGGACGAAATTTTTAAAAAAATAATAGAGTTGGCCGCAAAACGGGGAGCAAGGGGGAAAATGGTCAAATGGTATGCCCTTAACGACAACGGAGTTTTGAATAGGCTAAAGGCCTTTATTACCTTGTTTCCACAGTCGAAATTCCTGTTTATTGTTCGTGATCCCCGGGCGGTTACGGTTTCTTCGTGGCACCATAATATGCGTATTGAAGAAAACTTTCTGGAAAGAGCCAAGGATCTCGCGCACTGGGCCTCAATGATCGCCACCTGGTGGAAAGATGCGGTACAACAGGTGCTGGATCTTAATGAACACAACGACAAAAACAAGATCTTAATGGTACGCTACGAGGATCTCAGAACCAATGCATATGAACATATCAAAAAACTGTTTAGTTTATTAGATGTCGCTTCCGACAGGCAACTTATTGACATTATACTGTCAAAAACAAGTATTAATAAATTTAAGAAAAATCCTTTCTTCAGAAAAGGCTCAGTAGATGAGTGGAAATCGGCACTCCCTTTTGAAGCAAAAGAGAAGATTAAAGAAATTGCTTTGGATCAGATGAAACATTTCAATTATGTTTAACTGGGAATAAACACAGCAACTGTTTTTTGGCCTTCATGCCAGGCTATGCCTCGCATCCCGGGGCATGAAAATATTGAATGATAAATGGTGAATTGTAAATTGTGGCAAACAAATTTTTATTAAATTCAAAAAGATATAACAACTCAGCACCTTAACCCAAGTTTCTGGCTTAAAATAACCTGTTGAAAGTAAAGACAAATAACACATCCAAGATCAAAGACTTTTTTAGCCATGGATCCACAAGGACCCACATAGACAATTTGGCGGTCCGGACAAAGGCCTCCAAATACCCCGGGTGGCCAATAGTTGCCTTCCTGGAGTTTTAGTAAGGATTAGGCATGAACAGCATTCAAAAGGCAAAAAGCCTGAAGGCGGATGATTACCTGCGGAAAAACCTTGTAGTTCTCAAAAAATATCATCCGGATGCGTGGAACAAGATAAAGGGATTTAACGGACCTCTCCCCGGGGAAATAACCGGTTCGGGATCAGGCCTTCCCAACCTCAGACTTGTTCGTCCTGACAGGGAAGAAGTCTTCCTGCACGATCCGGAAGACCCCATGGTCGATGCCAGAAGAAACCTTGCTTTTGTATCCGCCGACTCCAGAGGAAACGCTGTGTTTCTTGGAATGGGGCTTGGCTACGCCCCCCTGTCATTTGCCACGGAACGCCCGAAACTGAGCAGTATCATCATATTCGAACCTTCCATCGAAATATCTTTTGCCGCGCTCAAATGTAACGATCTTACCCGGTTATTTACAGACAGAAGGGTCATTATACACATTGGGGAAATTAATGACCTGGGAAAAATAATAGCCCCGGCAACGTCCTTTCTTCAGCTGGAAGACATCCACTTCCTGAAGCACCGGGGCTCCTTTAGGTGGATGCCTGAATTATACGAACAATACAGCAATAAGGTATATTCATACCTGAACCACCTGAACATTGACGGCGGCACCAGACTGAAAAAGGGAAAGAAAATTCTGGACAACAAGCTGGGAAGTCTCTCCATGCTTCCCGGCCACCTGCTGCTTGAGGATCTGCGTGATCTTTTCCAGGGCCGTCCCGCCTTTCTTGTTGCAGGAGGACCGTCACTGGATAAAAATATCGAAGACCTGAAACCTGCCATGGGCAGGGGCGTCATAATAGCTGCTGATTCCGTGCTTCCGGCCCTGCTCGCGCACGACATCCTGCCGGATTTTATTACATCAATAGACTACCAGGATCTTGTATACGAAAAGATAGCGGACTGCGCGCAAAAGGCGGCGGACAGAATATCCCTGATATGTCTTTCAGGCCTTACGAATCTTGTTCCGCGGATCTTCCCCTTCCGCCAGGTATTCTGGGCCTTTTCATGCAGCGATGTAGACAGATGGATCAATCACTCGCTGGGTGGCAGCCTCGTACTTCCGGGGGCAGGCAGCATGGCGCACCTCAGCCTCCAGTCAGCTATTGTCATGGGATGTGATCCAATCCTGTTTGTGGGACAGGATCTTGCTTATACCGGCTCAAACACCCACGCAAGCCACACGGTCTATTCCAGCAGCGTTTCCCGCGCTGAACAGATCTTTCACAAAAAAGGCGAGAAAATGGAATGGGTCAGGGGCAACAACCAGGACAAGGTACCAACATGCAGGGCCTTTCTTAACCACAAAAGATTTTTTGAAGAAATCATAGCCACCAACCCCAAGACTTATATCAACTCCACCGAGGGCGGCGCGTATATCAAAGGAACACAAATACTACCTCTCAGGGAAGGCATCAGACAATACTGCCCAAAAGCGCTTTTCAGTTCCGAAAAAGATCTCTCTTTTGACAGAAATCAGGCGTTAAACAGGACGGAAGGCATTTTAAATTCAATCGAGGAAACAACCTCAGGAATTGACAGATTGTCAGAAAAACTCAGGGCGACAGAGGACCTGGCCTCTGATGTCCTCCATCATATCAGGAAATACATGGCCAGGGGGTCAATCCCTGAAAAATTTACTGATCTGCCTGCCAAAGTGATAAAAAAATTGAGGGCAATAGACCAAAGAAGCAGGGAACTGGATCAGGAACCATTAATATGGCCGCTTGTGCAAGACTACACCCTGAGGGGGCTGAAAGAATGCAATCGGCTGCAGCATGACATTGATATTATATCCGGAATACAGGGAAAATATATCGAGTTCCTCAAGCTAAACCTCAAGAAACTGCGTCTGGCCAACAAAACGAGAGAAAAGGCGCTTATACGCCTTAAAAGGCATCTTTTACGTGCAGAAAAGATATTATCCGAACGAAAAACACTTTATGTCGCCAGGCGCGAGAACAACAAACCTGACTGGTTGACAGCCATGGGAATGAACCATTATCAGGGGAAAGAGCTGGCAGGGGCGCGTTCATATCTTGAAAAGGCACGGGCACGCGGGAACCTGCCGGCTGAAGCCCTTGCGGCGCTTGGAGAAATTTATGCCCTGTACGGGGATTTCTCCAGGAGCAGGACATTATTCAAAGAGGCCAGGAGTCTTAACCCGGAAATCTGTTCAACCATTCATAAACGGATGACACGTCATGGGAAAAGGTATCTCGAGCTTGCCAGACGCATTCCCCTCAGGAAAGGCCGATTTCTGTCAAAGGCGGTGCAGTTGTGTCCTGACAGTCCTGAAATCAGGTCGGAAATGGAAAACATGCTCCTTGAAGACCTGGATTTAATCGCACATCCCCCCGGGGACACGGGAGAATCTGATACAGACATAGAAACAGGCATTCAGGGCTGGTTAATGTTTTTTGGCAATTCTCCAGAGGCAAAAAAAGTTATTAATTCCGGCCTGATAATAAAAATGTACCGCCATGGCTGTAATTTCCTGTTAAATCAAGGTCATACAGATAAGGCAATAGAACATTTACAGCAGGCAGTATCATGGATGCCTGAAAACTCCGAACTTACCTCCATGCTCGCCATAGCGCTCATAAATAAGGGGGATTTCGACCAGGGTTTTGCGCATCTTGAAAAGGCGGTTGAACTGGACAGGACCTGCGCCTCCTGCTGGGAGGAACTTGGAGACGTCCTGCTCGCAGCCGGCCAGCCAGAGGATGCTGTTATTGCGTATGAAAAATGCTTCAAGGCCCTGCCCGAAAGAAACGAACTGATAAAAAAAATAGGCGACTGTTACAGGGAATCCGGGAAGATGGAGGCCGCGTTAGAGGCGTACAAGATATATAAAAACCGGATAACCCAGCGGTAAACAATGAAAAAAAACACCAGCCTGTTGCAAAAGGCCCAACATTGCCTGAACAGCGGGGACGCAAAAGCCGCGGCGCTTATGGCCGGTCAATTTTTAAAGGCCTGCCCGGAAAATGGAGAGGCTTGGCACCTGTTAGGGCTTGCGCTGTTTCATCTGAAAAGGATGGATGACGCCCTTGCCGCGCTGAACAGGGCGGCTGTCATAAATCCCGGCTCTCCGTTGATACGGCACAATTTCGGCCTGGTTCTTCTTGAGGCGGGCCGCGTCGATCAGGCAATCTGCCAATTAGGCGAGGCCATATCCCTTAATCCGAAATTTGCCGAGGCCCATTTCAACCTCGGCAATGCATTCATGAGGATGAACCGGCCGCAGGAAGCCATCCCCCATTATGAACGTGCCATTTCATACAATCCGAACCATATTAACGCCCTGTACAACATGGGCGCCGCGCTCAGGGAATGCCGCCATTTCCCCTTGGCGATCAAGGCCCTGCAAAGACTGTTGAACATAAAACCGGACCATAGGCAGGGGTTGTTTCAACTTGCGCTGACATACCAGGTTTCGGGCAATCTGAACGCTGCGGTGGAAAATTATCAGGCGCTGTTAAGTACTGAACCCGGTTTCCCGGGCGCGAGCTACAATCTTGGCGTGTGCTATCACGAAATGTCCAGGTTCGAGGATGCCATCAAATGTTTCAGAAACGCCATTTCCATTAACCCCGGAGATGCCAGGGCATTTAACTACCTCGGACTTTCCCTTGAGGAAACAGGGCAGACGGACGAGGCCGCCGCATCTTACAAAACGGCAATCATGCTGGACAACTCCCTGAGGGAAGCGCACTCAAACCTGGCAAACATACTCATGAACCACGGGGAGTATGACCAGGCGATCAATACCTATAAGGAATCCGTGTCACTGGACCCTGTTTTTTTCACGGGCTGGTACAATCTCGGTAACTGTTTCATGGAGCTCAATCGTCTTGATGACGCCATAGACATGTATCGAACGGCCATAAAAATAAAACCCGACTTCGTGGAAGCACACTGGAATCTCAGCCACGCCCTGCTCAAAAAGGGAGCCTATAAAGAAGGCTTCCGGGAATATTTGTGGAGATGGAACCGCAAGGATGCCCCTGTCCTTGATTTTACGGCTCCCCTGTGGAACAAGAAACCACTAAAAAATGGCGCCCTGCTTGTGCATGCCGAACAGGGATTTGGGGACGCCATCCAGTTCATACGGTATATTCCCCTGCTCAGGAGGTACGCCAGCAGGATTCTGCTTGCCTGTGACAGGTCACTCATTGGTCTGTTTTCACACAACAAGATCGCTGATCACATAATTGACAAGACAAAGATCAAAGATTTTGAAGGTTCCTGCGACGCGCATATTCCCCTGCTGAATCTGCCATCTCTTTTTACTGACAGCCTTGAAACCATTCCGTCCGACATCCCCTATATTGCGCCAGACAAGTCCATGGCAGATTATTTTGCGGACATTGTGACCGGCGAAAAATACCTGAAGATTGGCCTTGTCTGGAAGGGAAATCCAGGGCATAAGAACGATAAAAACAGATCATGCCTTCTGGATGACCTTGCCCCCCTGCTGGACGTTCCCCAAACAAGATTCTTCAGCCTTCAAAAGGAAGGCGGCACAGCCCGGTTTGAAGACAAAATTATTGATCTTTCCAAACACCTTGAGACATTTTCCCACACTGCTGGAGCGATACATCACCTGGACCTGATCATTACCGTGGACACATCGGTCGCTCACCTGGCAGGGGCCATGGGCAGACCCGTATGGCTCCTGCTGCCCTATGTTCCGGAATGGCGGTGGCTCCTGGATACGGAATCAACGCCCTGGTATCCTACCATGAAGCTCTTCAGGCAACACATCAGGGGAGACTGGAGCGGCCCGGTGAGCAACATGGAAGACCAATTGGTCAAGATAGCCGCTTCCAGGTGAAAACCTGTCTAACCACTTTTCTCAAAACAATAATTCTTAAATAATAACAGGCTATTTCCCCAAAGGAACAAAAATAAAGTTCCCCCTCTTCCATACCGATACAAGAGATAAATGGGAAAGGAAAATATATGGCTGGAAAGGGGGTGAAAAGGACCTTGGCCTGATTTCCAAGATATTTTTAATCTTTTAAACAACGTCGTACAGGCAAGGAAGTCTGTTTTCGACCATTAAAAAACCAACATGGAGGTTTTATCATGGCTCTTAGAATCAATACCAACATAACATCTCTATTTGCGCAAGCTAACCTACGCAAAACAGACGCATCATTGAGTAAATCATTAGAGAGGCTCTCCACAGGCCTTAGAATCAACAAGGCCGCGGATGACGCGTCCGGAATGGCCATTGCCAATGTCATGAAGGCACAGTCTCTTGGCATCGGGCAGGCAATCCGTAACGCCAATGACGGCATCAACATTATCCAGATCGCCGACGGCGCTCTGGAAGAATCTGTCAACATCGTAAACACCATCAAGACAAAGGCCACCCAGGCGGCGGCCGACGGCCAGACCCTTGAATCCAGGAACGCGATTCAGTCCGATATTAACAAACTCCTTGCCGAACTGGACGATATCGCGAAGACCACTTCCTTCAACGGCATGAAGCTTCTGACAGGAAACTTCTCGAACAAAAAATTCCAGGTCGGTGCATTCACAGGCCAGACAGTAGACCTGAACATCGGAGCCGCCCAGTCGGATAAAATCGGACACGTGGTCACAGGCAAACTGCAATTAACCAATTCATCAGGCGGCAATGTCGAACTCAGCATCTACAGCAATCTCCAGAATAAAAACATAGACATAAATTCTGTTGACCTGCAGTACAACAACTCCGCCTCTAACGGTATGGGTGCCCTGGCTGACGCCATCAACAGGGTAAGTAGCGACACAGGCGTCTCGGCACAGGCAGTAGTGAGTGTAACGAGCACCTCTGCGGTGGCGGCAGGAACCACGGGATCTGACTTTGCCATAAACGGCGTAAACATAGGCGCAATCACGGTACAGGCCAATGACTCAGACGAATCCCTGGTTAAGGCAATCAATGCCAAGACCGCGCAGCACGGGGTTACGGCAAGCATAGGCGGCGACGGCAAACTGACACTCTCCTCGTCGGACGGGCGTGCCATCAAAGTGACAGGCAGCACGGGCGACGTCCTTGCCGGCAGCAACATGTCCACCTTCGGATACATTAACCTGTACCAGACAAGCGCTAATGAGATCCAGATAACGGACAAGGCGGGTGGTGCGGCTCTTTCTTCCACAGAGAATATCACCTTGAGCAATAACGACTATACCACAAGCATTGACTCAACGCTGAAGGCTGGAAGTGTTCTGAATTCCGGCACCAACAACATACTGGCGGCCGGAAGTTCGCTGGGCTTTACCCTTACGGATACCAACCTGGGCTCTGATATCTCAACCACAAAGGACAGCACCATAAAAGCCGGGTCTGTACTTTCCGCAAACACTATCGTGGAACAGGACAGTGTACTGGGCGGTACCGGAACAGCTTCAGCAAATGTCACCACTACTACAGACAGTCTGTTGACCACAGGTTCCACTATTAAATCCGGAACAGTCCTTGAGAAAGGAACGCTTGTTACAACCGATATCAGCACTGCCAGCGGCACCATATCAGCGGGCACTGTTCTTAATCAGAATGCCACTACCAATGCAGACGTGACACTTCAGGCAGACATGATAGCGCTTGGTGGTTCTGTGGTGGCATCGGGAAGCAGCTTTGCGTCTGGTTCGCATATTGGGGCTGATTTCACCCTTAGCGCATCCATGAATGTCAACAACGACATGACGCTGAAGGCTGGTTCTACAATTGATGACACAAGCGGCCTCAGCCTTGTTGCCGGATCCGTAGTTGGCGGCAATACGACCATAGCCGCCGCCACAGATGTAACCACCACCGCGGACATGACCCTTAAATCTGGTTCGGTCATATCCTCTGGAGCTGAGCTGGCTTCTGGGTCCACGATAGGCAGCACCTTTACCACGGGCGAGGCCATTACCCTGAACTCGGACATGACGCTGGCAGCCGGTTCTACCATTGCCAGCAACAGCTACCTGGCAGAAGGTACGGTTCTCACAAACGACATCACAGTAGTTGACGGGACCGGCACCAGCACACTCAAGGCTGGAACCACGCTTGAGAAACGTTATCAGGTCAGCGGCGACCAGTATCTGGCAAACGCCATGACCGTAAAGTACAACTCCACCTCCTCGCTTAACACCGTACTTGCGTCCGGTTCAATCCTTGCGCCGAACGCAGGAGGTGTTTCCGGGACCGAGGTCTCCGATGTACAAAAATACAACCTCAGGGATATTGATGTAACCAGCCAGGAAGGCGCACAGATCGCAATGTCCATTGCGGACGCTGCCTTGAAGAACCTTAACAGTGTCAAAGCGGAACTGGGTTCCACCCAGAACCAGCTGACCAGCACCGTTGCCAACCTTACGGTGACCCAGGTCAATGTCACCGCATCCGAATCCCAGATAAGGGATGTTGACTTCGCACAGGAAAGCGCCAACTACTCCAAGATGCAGGTTCTGATGCAGGCGGGCACCTTTGCCCTGGCGCAGGCAAACGCCAGCTCCCAGAACGTCCTGAAGCTGTTGCAGTAACAGACAACTCCAAGAAACAGGCCCTTCCTTTCGGGGAAGGGCCTCATCATAACCTGGCGCGATTCTGGCACGGCAGGTGCTTAATTAACTGTCAAAACGACCTTGTTTTCAATGCACCTTTGAGAAGATTTTGTTTTTTGTCCATGTATGTCCATTGACTAACCCAAAAACACTTTTCAAATAAAACGGTTTATTTCCTGAGGGGAAGAAAATGGCTGGAAGTATCTCAGTATTAGGTCTGGGGTCAGGATTACAACTCCAGGATATCCTTGATAAACTCCGCAAGGCCGATGAGGCCCCGATAACCCGTCTTAACACGGAGAAAACGCATTATAAGGACCAGCTTACCGCCTTTGACAAGCTTAACCAGGATCTTCTCAACATCAAGTCAAAGGCCCTGAACCTCAGCCTCCAGTCAACCTTTATCGCGCGCAAGGTTTCCGTAAGCAATGAAAGCGTGCTGTCGGCCTCAGTATCTGACGGCGCACCCACCAACAGTTACAGCCTGACAGTCAACCAGCTTGCCACGTTCAGCTCTTGGCAGGGCGCAGGGCTCAGCCAAAGCGACTCGGTGGTAAATAATACCGGAAGCGATGAAACTTTTTCCTACCACGTGGGAACCGGGGACACGGTCAGCGTCACGGTTGCAGACGGAACCACGCTGGAAGGACTCGCGAACCTCATAAATAACGACCCGAATAATCCAGGCGTCACGGCATCGGTAATCAATGACGGAGACCCCTCGACCCCATACAAACTGCTGCTCAAGGCAAACGACACTGGTGAAACATCGAGAATTTATATAGACACCCAGCTCTCAGGCTATACGCTTTCCGAGGTGCAGGGCGCAGCGGGCGCATCTCTCAACGCCGAAGTAACGGTGGACGGGATAACCTATCAGAGAGGCACCAACACAGGAATAACCGATATACTTGGCGGGGTCACGCTTAATCTGATGGGCACCGGTTCCGCTTCTGTCTCTGTCAGCTCTGATCATACAGGGATCAAGGATACCATAACGAGTCTGGTGGATTCATTTAACACCGTGATCTCCAGCATCAAGGATCAGACAGGATATGACAGTGATGGCAAACCGGGTCTGCTCAATGACTCAAGCACCATCAAATCGCTTAGATACCAACTTATTAATATGCTGTCTTCAACAGTTGATACCGGTGGATCGATTAAATCCATGTTTGACCTTGGCCTTTCCATAAACAGAGATGGAAGCCTGAGTATTGATGAGGACACGCTCGACGCAGCCATGTCATCAAAGTTCTCAGATGTCAAGACCTTTTTCCTTGGAGACGATACAAAGGGAGTAACAGGTCTTGCGGATACCATTAATAACGCCATGAGGGAAATGACCAGGCCATCCACCGGCCTTATGGCAACGGAACACACGGCAGCTGAGGAACGAATTTCACGTATTGATTCACAGATAGATTCAACCACAGCCAGGCTGGACCGCAAATATGAAATTCTTTCCCAGCAGTTTGTCCAACTCGACAGCTTTATGAACAACATGCAGTCCATGTCAAGCTACCTGACATCGCAGTTTGATGCCATATCAGGAAAAGACAAAAAGTAAAGATAACAGGAAAGGGTGCAATCATATGTACAACAGGTGCGCTACCACATATCAGAACACCAACATCACCACCACAGACCCTAACCGGCTAATCACGATGCTTTATGATGCCGCGATAAAAAACCTCCTGCTCGCAAGAGAGGGTATCCTTAAAAAAGACGTAACCATGCGGGGAGAACACCTTGGAAAGGCGATTTCCATCATAACCGAACTCTTAAGTTCTGTGCAGGGCGACCCGGAAGAAGAGGCCGTGGCCTTTCTGAGAGGCCTATATTCATCAATGCTAAAGGAACTGATAAAGGTAAACATCCACAATAAAACAAAGCCCGTGGAACTGTCCATCAAATATATCGCTCAACTCAAGGATATCTGGCAAAAACAGGTGATCCAGGGAAGTGAAAAAAACAGACAGGAGAAGAACAAGCCAGAATCCGCCTCCCTGGACAAATACGACAGATCTGCCATAAAAAACACAAAAGATTCAGGCAGGGTGAATCAGGCATACCAGGCCGGATTCATGTGTAGGGGCTGACTCCATGAAAGACCTTGAAAACAAACTGGACATTGCCTTTTCTGAATTTGAAGAATCGCAGGTGCGGTTTCTGCATCTCGCCTCCACACGTGTCAATGAATTACTGAACAACCTGCCTCAATGGGAAACAGAAAGGCAAAAGATGACCGCCATGTTGCAATTTCTGCTTTCCAATCTCAAAACGCAACTGGACGACGGAAACATTGAAAAAAAGGTGGGTAAAGGCTGGCTGCGCAGGCTTGAGGCCCTTATCAACAGGGAAGATGAAATATACATCCGGCTCAAGGAAATCAGAAACGATCTCCAGAACCAGCTGCACCAGATAAAGGGGAAAAAGACCGCGTTAAGCGGGTATCATTCGGGGAACAGTCACATACCGGCTCGCTTTCTGAGTAGGGACGCATAAAGAGTTCCCGGATTATGCACTTCATAACCGAACTTACAATCCGCATAATTTACCGTGAAAATAGCTCATAGCTCATGGGTCATAGCTCATGGTTTAAGGAACAAGCTGTTTTTTTGTGACTATCACCTATGAGCCATGAACCAACTTTCATGCTCTGGGGTGCGAAGCACCACCTAACATGAAAGTTTTATACAAAAATGTATTTTTTGGGCCATGGGTACACAAGGACGTACATGGACAAAAGCAAAATATTCCCAGAGATGCATTGAAAATACCATGTTAAATGGAGATCATTCTAATGAACATGCGGGATATAAATTCAGCATACCGCCGCGAGGGGCAGGGACCGGACACCACCATTGGGAGCCTGTCGAATTTGTCCCGGAAAAAGACCCCGGCGACCTCAAAAAACAAAAATCGCAAATCCGAAAAGATCTCCGCTGAAGACCTTAATAAGGCGGTTGAGGGCATAAAAAAGGAGCTTGAAGCAAGACAAACCAGAATTGAAATACAATTTGACCAGACAGAAAGGGAACCGATAGTCAAATTCGTGGACAAAAAAACTGGAAAGATTTTAAGGCAGCTCCCACCTGATGAAGTTATAAAAATAAGAAAGGCCTTCAGGCAGGAAGCACGTGGAATCCTGATGGACACAAAAATTTAGCCCCGCCAACTCCGCTTACCCCTTTTTTTGCTTCAGTTAAAAATGATACTTCTCCTTGATCAAAAGGAATAAAGAAGGGAAGTGGACCAGGAAAAAACAACAAGCAAATCATGTCACCATCTTAGAGACTCGGACTTTGAAGGAGGCAGGGCTTTCCGGAAAATGGCCCTGGCCGGCAGGGATCCTCAAGATAAAACCGTTGCGTCCGAAAAAGGCTATAGTTATAGGATAATGATCAGGTGTTGCGGGATTTTTCTTATGTGTCCCGGCTTCTGGTTCCTGGTAACGGCGTTTCAATACCTTGGCGGCAAAACGGCACAGGAATCCCTGACCATATGACCCTATAATGAAAAAGCGGAACAGGGGTATAAACAAAATGATCACCAAGACACAGATTCAGAAAGCCGGTTTTCCAACCGGTGTTGCCTTGCTTCACGACGCAAGCCTGAACAAAGGCACGGCGTTCACCGAAAAGGAACGGGACATGTTCGGCCTTCGTGGGCTCCTGCCGCCACGGGTCTGTACCCTGGATACGCAGGTCATGCGCGTCCTGGAAAATTTTCGCAGAAAGTCGGACGATCTCGAAAAGTACATCTTTCTCATGGGGCTCCAGGCACGAAACGAGACCCTGTTTTACCGTGTCCTGGTGGATAACCTCGATGAGATGATGCCGATCATCTACACCCCGACGGTTGGACAGGCATGTCAGGAATACGGGCACATCTTCCGATCACCACGTGGCCTCTTTATTTCCGCGAAAGACAGGGGCAGAGTGCCTGACCTTCTGAGGAACTGGCCACATGAGGACGTGCGGATCATAGTTGTTACCGATGGAGAGAGAATCCTGGGCCTGGGGGACCTTGGCGCCAATGGGATGGGTATCCCGGTGGGAAAGCTTGCGCTTTACACGGCCTGTGCAGGTGTTCACCCGAGGCTCACCCTTCCCGTGACACTTGACGTCGGGACGGAAAACGAACAATTACTTGATGATCCTCTTTACATCGGTATTCCGGAACAACGCATACGCGGCAAGGCATATGACGAACTGTTCGATGAATTCCTTGTGGCGGCGCAAGACTTCTTCCCTCACGTCATGATCCAGCTCGAGGATTTTGCTAATGCGAACGCCTTTCGTCTGTTGAAAAAGTACAGAAATCAAACCTGCATATTCGACGACGACATTCAGGGAACAGCGGCCGTTGCGCTGGCAGGTCTTTACTCCGCTTTACGAATAACAAAAGGCACTTTCAAGGATCAGAGGATCCTCTTCTTTGGTGCCGGCCAGGCAGGGATCGGAATCGGTGACCTGATTGTCGCCGGGCTCGTCGATGAGGGACTCCCTGTAAAGGATGCGAGGAGCCGGTGCTGGTTTGTGGATTCAAAAGGTCTCGTCGTAAAGGGACGTCGGAACCTTGCCGAACATAAGCTCGCCTACGCTCATGACCACGAATTTCTCCCGGATCTCCTCTCCGCCGTTGAATCGCTCCGGCCGACAGCTATCATCGGGGTCTCGGGACAACCAGGCATGTTTACGGAAAAGGTGCTGCGGGCAATGGCGCGGTTCAATGAAAGGCCCATTGTCTTTGCCCTCTCAAATCCCACTTCAAAGACTGAATGCACTGCGGAAGAGGCTTATGCCTGGACGGAGGGACGAGCCATCTTCGCAAGCGGAAGCCCTTTTGATCCTGTGACTCTCAACGGGAAGACATATATCCCCGCACAGGGAAACAATGCATACATTTTCCCAGGGTTGGGACTGGGGGTTATAGCATGCGGCGCAAAACATATAACCGACAGGATGTTCCTTTTAGCTGCAAAGGCGCTGGCGCATGAAATCTCAGAGGACGACCTGAAAGAGGGGCATATATATCCTCCTCTTGCAAAAATAAGGTCTGTCTCCGCCGTTATTGCTGCAGCGGTTTGCGAAGTCGCCTATGATCAGGGAATTGCATCGAAAAAGAGGCCTCAGGACCTCCTGGAGATGATTAAATCCCAAATGTATTGGCCGGAATACTGGACATAAGCAACGGCCACGTTGTAAACCCGGATTATGCAGTTCGCAAGTTTGCCGGTTAAGTGAATATTTTTTGGCATTTTATTAATGATAATCTGCTGAAATTATAAAAGAAATCATTTTGTTCGGCATTTGAAGTGCATAATCCCGGATAAGAATGACTGCAGGACCTCTTCCTCGAGGCGGAAGCAACCCAGACCTACTTTTGTACTTCAAGCGCCTGGTAAATGCCTCATTCCCATTTGAGCCAGATATATTAAATGGACGAATCCCATGTTATATAAATTGAATTATTATGATTGATATCCATCAACTGAGGGTGTTTATGGCTGTCTGGCGGTGCTGCAGCTTCAGTAAGGCGGCCGAGATGGTTCATCTTACACAGCCAACGGTCAGTACTCACATAAGGGCACTTGAAGATGTCCTGGGGGTGCGCCTTTTTGACCGCAACGGCCGGGATGTTACACCAACCAGGGCGGGAAGCCTGCTATATCCCTATGCCCGCCAGATTTTGAGGTTGAGCGATCAGGCGGAAAAAGAGGTCTCCCTGCTCCTTGGAAGGGAGAAGGGCACCCTTGAGGCTGGGGGAAGCAACATCCCCGGTCAATACATACTCCCCGGCCTGCTCGGTGATTTCAA
>JALVVK010000010.1 GCA_027023445.1 Deltaproteobacteria bacterium
CCTGATGTCATGTATTCGGGCAGGGAAAGACCCTGGGCGTGAGGAAGCCGCCTTATCTGCACAACCACACTATCTGCCACCGGCTACGAGCGCCTCCCTGGATTCTCCCGGCAATACAGGAGGACTTACAGACTTTATTATATCCTCACAGCGACCTGCCTCAAGATCACTTAAAGGCCCAAGGCACGTAAGCGCCCTGCCCTTTTCCAGGCAGAGACGGGCCACCTGCCTGATGTCTTCGGCAGTAACCTCCTCAATGGCGCGAATCTCTTCACTGACCTCGACCCTTCTGCCAAGATTCATCTCGTTTCTGGCAAGCCTTGTCATTCGGTTATCCGTGTTTTCCGAGGATAAAAGGATGCCTGCCTTGACATGATCCCTGGCAGCCTCCAGCTCGGCAGGCTCTACCAGCTCACCCCCCAACCGATCCACCTCCTTGAGCATGAGCGATGCCACGGAAGAGGCCCTGTCAGGGGAAACAGCCGCGTAGATTCCCAGCAGCCCCGCGTCCTGATAGGCGGAAAGAAAGGAATATACCGAATAGGCAAGCCCTCTTTTTTCCCTGATCTCCTGGAAGAGCCTGGAACTCATCGAACCGCCAAGCATGACGTTCATAAGCATGGCCGGGTATCGCATGGGATCAGAGGCGGATATGCCATTAAAGCCCATGAGCATATGAACCTGCTCCAGGTCTCTCATGAAGAATCTCGCTCCAAAACCAGGAGTTGGCCTGGAACGGGCAGAATACCCATCTTTATCTGAAACCGTGGAGAAAACAGGGGAAACCCTGGCTAAAAAGGCATCATGCTCCACATTGCCCGCGGCGGCAAGAATGACCTTGGGACCTACGTATGTCTTGTTTACGTAATTCCTGAGGGATTCCGACTGAACGGACCTCACTGTATCCTCGGTGCCCAGGACCGAACGCCCCAGACCGTTGTCAGGCCAGAAATCCCTGGAAAAAAGATCATGGATCAGTTCCTCCGGGGAATCCTGGACCATTCTTATCTCCTGGAGAATTACCTGCCTCTCCTTCTCCAGCTCCATTGAATCAAACCTGGAGTGGAGAAAAATGTCCGAGAGAATCTCCAGGGCCTTATCCAGATGAGAGTCCAGCACCTTCACGTAAAAACAGGTGGTTTCCTTGGATGTGAAGGCATTGGAGATGCCTCCCATCTGGTCAAACACCTTGGCTATATCCAGGGCGGAATACCTGGATGTACCCTTGAAAATCATGTGTTCAATAAAGTGCGCCATACCGGAATCTTCAGGGAGCTCATCCCTGGAACCCAGCGCCACCCATATTCCCATGGAAACGGAATGAACATTTGGAACATACTCCGTGATCACCCTTATCCCATTGGGTAATGTGGATTTTCTATACGTATAATTCACTGGCCCTCCGTGTATCGGCATCTTTCATGGATGTACATCCGCCCACTTCAAAACAGCCAGGCAGCCCCGCGCCGCTAACCGTTATCAGACAGGGCCTCCTTGCGGCTCAACTTTATCCTGCCCAGTTTATCTATGTCTATAACCTTCACCGGGATCTTGTCCCCCACCTTCAGGATATCGTGGACATCTCTCACATGTTTATTGTCCAGTTGGGATATGTGGACAAGGCCTTCCGTGCCTGGGAAGATCTCCACAAAGGCCCCGAAGTCCACGATCTTTTTAACAATACCCTGGTAAACCTCGCCTATCTCGGCCTCCTTGGTTAATTCCTTCACCTGCTGAATGGCCTTGCTGGTGGCCTCCGAAGTAGGCGCGAAGATGTTTACCTGGCCCGTGTCATCAACATCTATCTTTACCCCGCAATCAGCGATTATGGCCCTGATGTGCTTTCCGCCGGGGCCGATAAGATCCCTTATCTTATCAGGATTTATGTGAAGCGTGGTAAGCCTGGGGGCATACGAGGAAAGCTCCTTGCGCGGCCTGTCCATGACCTCCTGCATCTTGCCGAGGATAAACAGCCTTGCGTCCCTTGCCTGATGCAGCGCCTTTTCAAGGACCTCCTGGCTGATACCGGAAACCTTGATATCCATCTGCAGGGCGGTGATGCCTTCCTCCGTGCCTGTCACCTTGAAATCCATGTCTCCGAGGTGATCTTCATCTCCCAGGATATCCGAGAGCACGATAACCTCGTCGTCCGTCTTGATAAGGCCCATGGCGACACCTGCAACCATGTCCCTGATGGGAATTCCCGCGTCCATCATGGCAAGGGTGCCGCCGCATACAGTGGCCATGGACGAAGATCCATTGGACTCCAGGACCTCAGACACCACACGGATCGTGTACAGGAAATCCTCAGGCGGGGGAACCACCGCGGCAAGCGCCCTTTCGGCAAGCGAGCCATGGCCTATATCCCGTCTGGCAGGCCCTCTCATTGGCCTGACCTCTCCAACGCAATAGGGAGGGAAATTATAGTGCAGGATGAAATGCTTCAGGAGTTCACCCTCAAGACACTCTATGCGCTGTTCATCACCTGTGCTGCCCAGCGTAGCCACCACAAGCGCCTGGGTCTCGCCCCTGGTGAATACGGCCGAGCCATGGGTTCTGGGAAGCTCGCCAACAGAGCATGATATGGGCCGGACCTCGTTAAAGGCCCTGCCGTCAATCCTGCGTCTTTCCTTGACTATCAGATCCCTCATGAGCTGCTTTTCAAGCTTTTCGCACTCAGATGCAATTTCCTGCTCCCTGTCAGGATAATCAGCCATCAGGGCTTCCAGCACCTGGGCCTTGAGGACTCTTTTTGCCTCGTTGCGCTCCATTTTGCCTGGGATCCGGACAACCTCATTCATCTTCTCCCCGGCAAGGTCCCTCACCCTGGCCACGAGTTCTTCATCCACCTCTCTTGCAGGGATCTCCATCTTGGCCTTTCCGACCTCGGCCCTCAGTTCATCCTGGAGATCAAGCAGGGGCTGCAGGGCCTTGTGGCCAAATATTATGGCTTCAAGGACGTCCTTTTCCGGCAGAATCGCAGTTCCGCCCTCTACCATGACTATTGCGTCCCTGCTGCCAGCGACAATGATGTTCATATCAGAACTGAGCAACTGGGTTCGTGTGGGATTGACTATGAATTCACCGTCTATCCGGCCTACCCTGACACCGGCAATGGGCCCGTCAAAGGGTATATCGGATATGGTCAGCGCCGCGGATGCCGCCGTGATAGCCACCACATCCGGGTCAAGATCAGTATCCACAGAAAGCACTGTTGCAATTATCTGGGTATCGTATCTGTAGCCTTCAGGAAAACGTGGCCTCAGCGGTCTGTCGATAAACCGGGAGGTTAATGTCTCCTTCTCGCTCGGGCGCCCTATCTCGCGGCGAAAATACCCTCCGGGGATCCGGCCCGCAGCGTAAAACATCTCCCGATAATCGACCAGAAGTGGTAAAAAATCAATACCTTCTCTGACCTGGCCTGAGGTGACCGCAGTTACAAGCACCACAGTATCTCCGAAACTGGCGAGAACAGACCCGTTTGCCTGTTTGGCAAGCCGGCCTGTCTCAAGGCTGAAGGTCATATTGTTTATTTGTGTTTCTAATTTCCTCATGTGCGATAGCCACCTCTTCCCGGACACATACAGGCCCGGATCTACTTACGTATGCCCAATTCCTTGATAACAGACCTGTACCTGCTGATATCCCGATCCTTCAGATAATCCAGGAGCCTTCTCCTCTGTCCTACCAGCTTCAACAGTCCCCTTCTCGAACTGTGATCCTTCTTGTGCACCTTGAAATGCTCTGTGAGATAAGAAATCCTTGCACTCAAAATGGCTATCTGGACCTCTGGCGATCCAGTATCAGATTGGTGCGTCCGGAACTTCTCAATAATGTCCTTCTTTTTTTCCGGGTCTAAAACCACCTGTCTTGTCCTCCTTAATCAAATAATGTTATTTCTTTTTTATTCAATTCCCATTGCCCGGGGCCAAACCTTGAAGGGCCTGAGCGGACTATGCTCCACGCCTGCCTCATCCATTGGCCAGGGGACAACTGACACGAGCCCCCCGCAACGCAAGGGCGGTTCCCCGCCAAGCACCAGCCGAAGAAACGGAACCCCATGCGCAGGTTTGACACCCTGCCTGTCCACGAGATCCCTGACAATCCCCTGGGGAATTGTTTTGCCAAAACCAAGATCCCTGGCAATTCCACGTGTAATCCTCACTTCCGGAATGTGCCCCAGGGCATCATGCACAGGGACAATAACCTCTGAAATCCGGCCTTCGTCCACCATTTTATCAAATGTTTCTATGGAGATCGCACTATCAAGAGAAAATGGACCGTTCTCTGTCCTGCACAAGCTGGCCAGACAGCCCCCTGTTCCCAGGCTCCTGCCTATATCGTGGGCAAGAGACCTGACATAGGTTCCCTTTGAACAGTGAATCCTGAAATAAAGATCCGGAAGCTCTATTCTGGAGATATCAAAGGAAAAAATCTCCACTTCTCTTGGATCCTTTTTTACGACTATGCCCTTTCTGGCAAACTTGTATAAGGGACGGCCCTTATGTTTTACCGCTGAAAAGGGCGGAGGCTCCTGTAATATTCTGCCTGTGTACGAACGAACCGCCTGTATGATGATCGAGTCATCCAGATCCGGCGGAACCGGGTGCGTGTCAACAACCCTTCCGGCCGCGTCATAGGTATCGGTCTCCTGGCCAAGCCTGATGACACCCTCATAGACCTTGTGGCCTGCCGTGATAAAGCGGGCGATTTTTGTGGCGCTGCCCACGCACACAGGCAAAACACCCGATGCCCTTGGATCAAGGGTACCCGTATGCCCGACCCGTTTCACCCTGAGCTTGTGTCTCACATGCCGGACTACCCAGAAGGAAGTCGGACCCTGCGGTTTGTCTATTATGAGCACTCCATTTAATGACATATCCTATCCTTCAAAAAGCCCTTCCACACGCTCAAGCAGGGCCTTCCTGACATCAGAAGCAGAACCCGCCATTCTGAATCCCGCGGCGTGGAAATGCCCGCCCCCGCCAAAAAGCCTTGCCAGCTCCGCCACATTTACCCATTCTTTTGACCTCAGGCTTACGGAAACCTGGCCCGGGTGGCTTTCGCGGATAAACGCGGCAAGCTCAACCGTATCAATGCATCTGGCATAACTGACAAAATCTTCCGTATCCTTTTCCGTTGCCCTGCTGATCCTGAACATCTCCGGAGTCGCCTGCAGGAGGGCGACCTGGCCATGGCACCGAACCTCCAGGGTTCGAAGCACAAGGCCAAGCAGTTCAAGCCTACGCAGGGGAAAACTCTGATACAGTTTCTGAGCCACAAAACTGGGCTCAGCGCCTCTTTCCACCAGTGCCCCCGCGATCTCAAAGGCATCCCTGGTGGTATTGCTGTGTCTGAAACACCCGGTATCCGTGAGTATGGCGGTATAAAGATTCGTGGCCACCTCTTTGGGAACAGGCCAGCCCAGTTCCTCAAGCAACCTGTAGACCAGTGCGCCCGCGGCAAACATCTCGTGATCCACATAAGAAATGCAATGTGGATGGACATCCGCGAAACCACCTGAATCCAGATGATGATCCAGCACCAGTATCCTCCGGGCCTGCCTGACCAGCCTCTTATGTTCCGGCCCTATCCTGTGGGGCTCGCCACAATCAAGAACCATGAGCGTGGTATTCTCAGGCAATGGATCCGGCAGATCATGGACCACGTCTTCTGTCCCGGGCAAAAAACTGAGGACCTCCGGCACCTGATCATAGGTATAAAATACGGTATCCCTGCCTGACTGATTCAACGCAAGCCCCATTCCGAGAAGGGAGCCGAGAGCGTCACCGTCAGGCTTGACATGACAGGTAAGAACAAAGTTTCCGGATGCTTCAACCGCATCGGCCAGGGCACTGAATGTTTCCGGATCTTTAACGGCAGACATGCGTTTCACGTCTCAATTTTCCGCGCTGTCCGCGTGATCTGCCCGCGCAAGAAGCATTGTAATCCTCTCCTGAGCATCGACAGTCAAATCCAGCTTGAAATTGATATCCGGTATCCTTCTGATATGCAGCCTCTTTCCAAGGGTGTGACGAATAAAGCCCCGCGCCTTTTTAAGCCCGGCCATGGCATTCATCCTGACCTCATCGTCACCAAGCACGGAAACAAAGACAGCGGCATGCCTCAGATCTCCGGAGACATCCACAGACATTACGGTGACAATGCCCTGGACCCTTGGATCTTTTATCTCATGCATAATCATGGTGGCCATCTCCTTTTTAAGTAGATCTGCCACTCTTTTCGACCTCGGAACCCCGTAAGGCATCAGCGTGTACCCCTGCCCATGTTGATGATTTCAATATCCGTGTTCAAAATATCCACCAGGCCGGTCGACTCGATAAAATCCAGCACCTTGTCCAGAACCGAATTGATGACAGCACTGCTGTTGCCCACCGCGCAAATTCCGATCTCGGCCCGCTGCCAGGCGTCATTCCTGTCCACTTCACTGGCAGCCACATTGAACCTGTTGACAACCTGACCCATGAGGCTTTTTATTACCCGCCTTTTTCCCTTCAGAGAATGATTTCCAGGCAACCCGGCCTCCAGTCTGATAACACCCACTATCATCAATCCCTGGTATCCTGTCCCTCGTCATTATCCCTGGATTCGGACAAGGCCTTACCCAGCTCCGGGGTTACCTCTTCCATGACATAGGCCTCAATGACGTCTCCTTCCTTGATGTCATTGAATTTATCCAGGCCGATTCCACACTCGTAACCGGTCTGGACCTCCCTGACATCTTCCTTGAACCGCCTGAGGGATGAAATCTTGCCCGTGTAAACCACCACATTGTCTCTGAGCAGCCTCACATTGGCATTTCTCCTTATAAGGCCCTGGGTAACGTAACTTCCCGCAATGGCACCCACCTTGGGGATACGGAAGGTCGCCCTGACCTCGGCCTGCCCCAGGATCTTCTCCCTGTACTCAGGCTCAAGCATGCCGACCATGGCACTTTTAACCTCGTCCAGGGCATTGTAGATAACGTCATAGAAACGTATATCCACCCGCTCAAGTTCTGCCACCGCCTTTGCCTGTGGGCTGGGCCGCACGTTAAACCCTATTATTATCGCATCCGAGGCAGAGGCAAGAAGTACGTCGGATTCTGTTACCGCGCCTATACCGGCCCTTACTATATTGACCCTGACGTCCCTGGTGCTGAGCTTTGTCAACGCGTCTGACAGGGCCTCCATGGAGCCCTGGACATCGGTCTTGAGGACCACGTTCAACTCCTTGACCTCGCCTTCCTGAAGCTTCTCAAACACACTCTCCAGGCTGACCCTGCTCCTCTTTGCAAGCTCTGACTCCCGGGCCTTTCTCTGGCGGTAGTCAGCCACTTCCCTTGCCTTCTTTTCATCTGAAAGCACTACGAACTCATTGCCCGCCTCAGGAACCCCGGACAACCCCTGGATTTCCACAGGCATGGAAGGCCCGGCACTGTTGATGCGACGCCCCCTGTCGTCAAGCATTGCCCTGACTTTGCCGTAGTGAAGGCCACATACCATGGCATCTCCCACGCGCAACGTCCCCTCGGAAATAAGCAGAGTAGCCACTGGCCCCCTGCCTTTGTCAAGTTTGGCCTCAACCACGTGCCCGCGAGCGGGCCTGTCAGGATCTGCCTTAAGCTCCATAACCTCGGCCTGGAGGATAAGCATCTCAAGAAGGTCTTCAATGCCTATCTTCTTTTTGGCTGACACCTCGACAAATATGGTGTCTCCGCCCCAATCCTCAGGGATAAGCCCCAGCTCTGCAAGCTCACTCTTGACCCTCTCCGGATTGGCGCCTGGCTTGTCAATCTTGTTGACAGCCACGATAATTGGGACCCCGGCCGCCCTGGAATGGTCTATCGCCTCCCGTGTCTGTGCCATGACTCCATCATCCGCCGCGACCACCAGTATTACTATATCCGTGACCTGAGTACCTCTGGCCCTCATGGCAGTAAATGCCTCATGGCCGGGGGTATCAAGGAAGACCACCTCGTTGCCGGATGGAAGCTTTACCTGATAGGCGCCTATATGCTGAGTTATCCCACCTGCCTCCCCGGAAACCACGTCCGCCTGGCGGATGGCATCCAGGAGAGATGTTTTGCCGTGATCCACATGACCCATTACAGTCACTACCGGTGGCCTTGGGACTGGCTCCCCGCCTTTCACATCTTCCATGGTGAGAAGGTCTTCCGCCACTGCCTTCTTCTCGACCTCGTAACCGAATTCAGAACCTATAAGGGCCGCTGTCTCATAATCGACTGTCTGGTTGGCCGTTGTCATCATGCCCATGGACATGAGCTTCATAATAACATCCGCCACCTTGACGCCCATACGTTTTGCCAGCTCACCAACCTGAATGGTCTCGTAGACAGCGAACTTTCTCTTTCCGGGCGCCGGTGGAGCAGCAGTAACGGCCTTTTCCGCCTTTGCCGCACCCTTTTCATGTCTTTTTTTCCTGCGATGGGAGGGTGGCGCCAATACAGATTCTGCGGAGGATGGTTCTTCGGCGGCCAGCTTGTCAGGAATAAGGTCTGCCTCCTCGGCCAAAACCTTCACAATGGGTTTATTCCTGTCCTTTCTGCGTTTGGGAGCAACCTTTCTCTTCTTGGCCGCATCACGCATACCGGTCATCTGGACCACCCTTTTGCCTTTTTTCTTGGGCTTTTTCTCCGGTGCAGGGGCCATAGCCTCTGGCGTTGTCGGCGCCTTTGGCTCCTCCATCCTGGCCTTTGCCTCGACCTCCCTGCGGGGCTTCCGGACCTTGGGAGCGGTTTTTGGACGCACAGGTATCTCTATACGGGGACGATCCAGTATCTTGACAAATCGTTTGGGCTCAGGACGCTCCGGTTTTTTTCCAGAGGTCTTTTCTCCAGTCTCTTTTGTTACCGGGGCCTTTTCTTCCACTGAAACCTCGTCAGTCTTTTCCTCTGCGGGCGCGGCCGACACCACCTCTTCCGACACCGGAACCCCGGGCACCTCTTCGGCAGCAGGAACGGCCTTCTCACCCTGAGTTTTCTTCTCTTTCTCCGCTTCCTGTTCCGCCTGTTCCACCGCCTCAACCTGTTCCTTAATCTGTTCCTTTTCCGACGGCGCCACTGATTCTTCAACCGAGGATCCGGATGATACCGGAGTTTCAGCAGGAGCCTTTTCTTCCTCTACGGCTTCAGGGGCAGGAGGCCGACGCCGTACGATTTTCTTTATACGGATGACCTGATGGCGTCTCCTTATAACCTTTCTGGCCTTTGCAGTTTCGGCCTTCTCCTGCGCTTTTTCTTCCGATTGCCCACGAAGTCTCTTGCGAATTTCATCTGCCTCATAATCTTCCAGGGTACTCATGTAGTTCTTGATGTTGTAACCAAGATCCTTGATCCTGGCAGCCATCTCCTTACTGGGCACCCCGAACTCCTTAGCCAATTCGTGGACTCTGATCTTTGTCATATTTACATATTACTCCCAGGAAAATACCTGTTTAATTATCAATCTTCTGAAGCCAAACCAGGTCTTCCGCGCTGAAATTTCCCCTGAACGCCCTGTTGATACACCCCTTGAAATTATGCCTGGCCTTCTCCAGGCATTCCTCCCCAAAACATACATACGCTCCCCTGCCAGGCAAACGTCGCTTATAATCCCACATGGGCAGGCCCTTCACAACAGACATCCGCAAAAGCTCATGCTTCGATGCCTTACGCCTGCACACGATACAGGTACGCTCCGGAATATGGCTGCATCCGTCTTTCATAAGCCTAATCAGACTCTACCGGTTCTTCACCTGTCTTCCCGTCCCCGGCGTCTTCTGAGGTGACCGAAGATCCATCAACAGTTTCAGCCTCTTCCTTTTCAATTATCTCTCGGGCCCCCTTCACCAGGGAAGCGGTAAGCTCCCTGTTCAGGTTTGCCTCGGCAGCAAGAATTTCAGGATCCGCCTGGGCCAGGAGGACCAGGGACGTGGTACCCTGGTTATATATCCTGTCGGCGATATTTTCCGTCATTTCAGGAACCTGTAACAATGTGCAATAATCTGGATCCTGCAGATGGGCATAGCGGGTCTCGCTTTTTACGTCTATCTTCCAGCCCATGAGCCTTGCGGCAAGACGGACATTCTGGCCCTGCCTCCCTATGGCAAGGGAAAGCTGGTCATCCGGCACGATAACCTCAAGGGCTTCGGCGGCCTCATCGACTATCACCCGGGAACACTCGGCGGGAGCAAGGGCGTTATAAACATATTTGGCCGGATCCGGATTCCAGGGAATAATGTCTATCTTTTCCCCGCGAAGCTCCTGTACCACTGCCTGTACCCTGGACCCCCTCATGCCCACGCAGGCCCCCACCGGATCAACGTCCGAGGCACTGGAACTAACGGCTATCTTGGCTCTGCTTCCAGGCTCTCTGGCCACACCCATGATCTGAACCACACCCTCAGCTATCTCTGGAACCTCCACCTCAAACAGTTTGACCAGAAATTGTGGATGGGTCCTGGACAATACGACCTGGGGATCTCTGGAGGACTTCCTCACCTCCAGGATATAACCCTTGACCCTGTCTCCCCTGCGATAGCCCTCTGATGGAATCTGTTCGGAACGGGGCAGGATTGCCTCGGTACGTCCCAGATTTACTATAACATTGCCCCTTTCAAACCTCTGGACAATACCGTTCACGATTTCACCTTCCCGGTCTTTGAACTCATCATAAACCAGATCCCGCTCGGCTGACTTCATCTTCTGGATAATCACCTGTCTTGCCGACTGGGCGGCAATCCTGCCAAGAGAAGAGATATCCATCTGGATACCGATGCTGTCTCCGAGCTCACTCTCAGAATCAAGCTCAAGTGCCTCATCAAGTGAAATCTCCAGATCCGGGTCCTGCACATCTTCCACCACAGTCCTGTACTGGAAGACCTCTATCTCCCCGTCATTTTCATTAAAGGAAACATCCAGATCCAGGCCTGCGCCATAACGTTTTTTAACCGCTGACTTAATGGCCTCCTCCAGGGCACTGACAAGAATGTCCCTGTCCAGCCCCTTTTCCCTGCTGACCTGGTCGATTATCCTCTTGAGTTCTGATGCCATGTCTTTTTTGCCCCTTATAGACAGGCCACCGGGACAAACACCCCGGGGCGCCTGAAATTATCCTTCACTTCAAAAAATCATATGATATCCAGCCTGGCCCTTGAAACCTGATCAAAGGGAATCTCCGTAATCTTCCCTTCCACATCAAGAAGTATCCTGCCCTGGACCATACCGGCCAATGTACCCCTGAACCTCTTCCGGCCTCCCATCATCTGTGCGAGCTGGATATAGGCCTTTTCGCCCTTGAAGCGCTCAAAATCTTCAGGCCTTTTCAGTGGGCGGTTTATGCCGGGAGATGAAACCTCCAGGTTATAGGACCCCGGAATCGGATCTTCCACATCAAGCAGATCCCCTACCAGGCGGCTGACATCAGCACAGTCATCCACCGTAACGCCGCCAGGCTTGTCTATTATAAGCCTCAATACCATTCCGCCAGGTCCCCGGAAATAATCCACATCAATCAATTCCAGGCCTGAGCCCTCTATCACAGGCTCAACTATCTCCCTGACGCCATCTTTTATGCTGACCCGACCGGTATTTATGTTTCGCTCCAAAAAAATAAAGTGGGCTGCAGGCCCACTTCAATAGCAGAGTAATTCTGTTGTAGCAGGTCCCGAGAGGACCAGACCTCCACTATTTGAAGTAAGGCCTGCCCCAGCCCTATTCAGGCCAAGAGAGGTCAAACCTCAAAAAGGGATGGAGCGGGCGACGGGATTCGAACCCGCGACCCCAAGCTTGGGAAGCTTGTGCTCTACCAGCTGAGCTACACCCGCTCAAACCTTGTGCGGTTATTTAAAGTGCACTTGTTAAAAATGTCAAGTCAGGGGTCAATTAAACTTGAATTTAAATGCAAACGGCAAAGGTTACATCCCGGGATATAAAAATATTGATTGACACTGTTTATACCCCTTATAAATTAAATATCCATGAAATACTGTTTCGGACCGGTTCCATCCAGACGCCTTGGCTTATCCCTTGGGGTAGATATACTGCCTGCCAAAACATGCAACCTGAGCTGCATCTATTGCGAAATCGGCAGGACCACAAACTTTACCTGCAAAAGAGCTGCGTACCTGTCGACAGACTCTATAAAAAGGGAACTTGAAGGGTTAATAGTAAAAAAAAACATCCAGTTCGACTGCCTTACGTTCACCGCATCAGGAGAACCTACCCTGCATTCGGACCTTGGAAATCTGCTTCTTTTTGCCAGAACTCTTACATCCAAACCCCTGGTTGTGCTTACCAATGGAACACTGATATGGATGGATGAGGTCAGGGAGGCCCTCTGCAACGCGGATCTTGTGCTTCCGTCCCTGGATGCCGTGCGGCCCAGGCCTTTCAGACGGGTTAACAGGCCGTTAACATGTATCAAACCGGAACGCGTAATTGAAGGCATACGCAGACTCCGCAGAGAAACAACCGGCCAGATCTGGGTGGAAACCCTGCTGGTAAAGGGTATCAATGACGCCCCTGAAGACATCAGATGCCTGGAAAATGCCCTAAACGCCATAAATCCTCACAGGATCCAGATCAACACGGTAGTCAGGCCGCCAGCGGTTCCCTGGGCCAGGCCCCTGTCCCTGGCAGAGCTGGAACAGGTAAGGAACATACTGGGGAAACGGGCTGAAATCATAGCAAGTTTTAAAAAAAACACGAACCAGGCCTGCCAGTCCATCGAAGAAACCAGGATACTGGAAATGCTTGCCAGAAGGCCCTTAACACTCGAAGATATTGCGAACCTGACTGGCGCCGACCGCCAATCACTGAAACTGACCATGCGGGGGATCAAAGAAAAAGGATTGATAAATACTGAACATCATGGTAAAAAAATTTTTTTCACATCATTAAAGAAAGGTACCGGGAACAACCGGTAATAATATATACCCTGAAATGACAACCAAGAAAAAGAAAAATGTCCAATCCAAGGCAAAAATCATCATCAACATGGAGGCGCCAGAGGAATGCCGGGTCGCCCTGCTGGAAAACGGGCGCCTTGAGGCCTTTGACCTGGAGACCCTGTCACATGCCCCGATAAGGGGCAACATTTACAAGGCCCGCCTGGTCAATGTTGAATCCAGCCTACAGGCCGCCTTTGTTGATATAGGCCTGAGCCGGAACGCATATCTCCCTCTGGATGACATCCATCCGGAATACTATGGTTACGAGGGAAACAGGAAAAAAATCCCGGAACTTCTGAAAAAAGGACAGGAGGTGGTGGTCCAGATAGTAAAGGAAGAAACCCACCTGAAGGGAGCGGCTGTCACAACGCTCCTCTCCATTCCGGGCAGATATCTTGTGCTTACCCCCGGAAGCGATCATGTCGGCGTCTCCAGAAAGATAGAGGATGACTCGGAAAGGCAGAGGCTCAAGCATATAATCAAGGATTTTAAGGTGCCGGAAGGGGTGGGACTGATTGTACGCACAGCCTCTGAAGGAATCCCCAAAAGGGATATACAGAAGGATCTCAGATACCTGTTAAGGCTCTGGCAGGCCCTCAAGAAAAAAATCCGCACAGCCAAAGCGCCATCACTTATCTACCAGGACAGGGATCTGGTAACAAGATTCCTGAGGGACTACCTTACCACTGATGTTAAGGAAATTCTGGCGGATGATCAGGCCATATATGACAAGATTCGTTCCTTTTTAAAGATAATCGCACCCAGGCAACTGGCTGCCGTGAGATTTTACCAGGGGGAAGACCCCATTTTCACCAAGTTCGGCCTGGAAGATCAGCTTGATCAGATCTATCAGTCCAGGGTGGGGCTGCCCTCAGGCAGCTATGTCATTATTGAACCAACAGAGGCCCTGGTTTCCATTGATGTAAACTCGGGCAAGAACATCAAGGAAAAGGACCTGGAGGAAACCGCCCTTGCCACTAACCTGGAAGCGGCCGAGGAAATCGCCAGACAACTTCGTCTCAGAGATCTTGGAGGCATAATTGTCATTGATTTCATTGATATGAGAATGAGAACGCACAGGCAGCAGCTGGAAAAACGCATGCGGGAATGTCTCAAGAGGGACAGGGCACGGACAGAGGTCTCAAGGATCTCCCGCTTCGGCCTGATGGAACTGGTAAGGCAGAAGATAAGGGCCCCTGTGCAGCTTGGGAGCTACCATACATGCCCGAGATGTAACGGAAGCGGGATTGTAAGGTCTGTGGAGGCGCTGGCACTGGCGCATCTCAGGCGGATAAAATCATGGCTCGCAACCAGGGGCAGAGACAAATCAGGCGAGCTGATCCTGGCAGTACCCCTGGAGGTGGCTTCATATATCCTGAACCGGAAACGCAAGACCCTTTGTGGACTTGAGGAAAGGCACAATATAACCATAAGGGTGGAAACTGATTCCTCTCTGGGAATGGAAAAATACAGGCTGGAGGCTTCAAGATAAAGAGATGACAACCCGAAAAGAAGGCGCCATACCGCCAATACCAGACTACATATCAACTCTTGTTCCCTATCCTCCGGGGAAACCCATTGACGAATTCGAGCGGGAATACGGTGTTAAGAACCCGATCAAGATGGCCTCGAATGAAAATCCCCTTGGCCCCTCTCCAATGGCAATGGAATCCATCAGAAACAACATTTCGAACCTGCATCGGTATCCTGACGGCAGCGCCTACTATCTTAAGGCCAGGCTGGCGGAAATTTACAATGTTGATCAATCTCAGATAGTCCTGGGCAATGGCTCCAATGAAATCATTGATTTTCTGGTAAGGGTATTCGTGGACAGAACCTCTGAAGTAATCAGCAGTGACCCGAGCTTTCTGATGTACCGGAAGATAGTGCAGGCGGCAGGCGGCAGAAATATCATGATTCCACTGAAGGAGGCAACCCACGATCTGGAGGCAATTTCAGAGGCCGTCACCCCGAGGACAAGGATTATATTCCTGGACAATCCCAACAACCCCATGGGAAGCGTTATCCGAAGCGCAAGGTTCCAGGATTTTCTACGTTCCCTGCCGAACAATGTCCTGGTGGTGCTGGATGAGGCCTACATGGAATTCGTGCGGGAACCCGATACCCCCAGAGGAATAGACTATATGGGCAGGGACAGGCGGATAATATTCCTGAGGACCTTTTCAAAGGCGTATGGCCTTGCCGGGCTCAGGGCGGGCTATGGCATAATGGACACGGAAATCGCACAAAACCTGGAAAAGGTGCGGCAGCCTTTCAATGTCAATGCCACGGCCCAGGCGGCGGCCCTGGCGGCGCTGGACGACAGTGAGCATCTGGACCGGACCCTCGCAATCACGTGGCAGGGGATGGACGAACTCCTTCAAGGCTTGCGCGCGATGGGCTGCGAGCCCTTGCCCAGCCATACAAACTATATAATGGTAAACGTGGGAACAGACGCTGAAACAGTGTATAAGCAAATGCTCAGGGAGGGAATTATCATAAGATCCATGGCATCCTACGGGTTTAAAAAATACGTGAGAATCACCGTCGGCCTGCCGGAAGATAACCGCAGGTGCCTGAAAGCAATGGAAAAAGTCTTAAATAGCCTTTAAGGGGAGGAAGCATGCCAAGACCGCCAAAATGGAGAATAGTAAACCAGGAGCCCACCGTTACATATTTCAAACCACGGGGCATTCCCTTAAGACGCCTGAACGAGGTCACTCTCACGGTAGAAGGTCTGGAGGCGATACGCCTCAGCGACATAGAGGATCTGGACCAGGACAAGGCGGCCGCCCGGATGGGCATATCCAGGCAGACCTTTGGCCGCATCCTGTCCACTGCCAGGAAAACAGTTGCAACAGCCATAGTCCAGGGACTGGGGCTTCGCATAGAGGGAGGAAACTACCTGCTGGCCGAGCAGCTAAGAGGCGGCAAATCCGGGCGCTGCACGCCAGAAGACGAATAAATACGCGGCCAAAACCTACCATGAGGCACCCGGGAAGGGATCCCGATCATAAAACGAAGTCCCTTTCATCATACCGTTAAAGCGAATTAACAGGATAGTTTTCTGCTTGCTTCATCCGCGTCCCTGTGTCTAAAATGGCTGAATGGGCCGGAGGTTGTACGCTCCCATTTTCTGATGGTCCTTGACTTGATATTTCCGCTTTGTTAGAGTCAAAAATGTTGGTTTATCCATGGAGAATCATTAAATAAATCTAAACAACCGCCCGATAAGCGGCCCAAAAAGATGCGAGGGAGACCATGAACAAAAAATTTGAAAAGGCTGTTGAGATAGGACGCCCGCCAAACATTCAAAAATTATTTCCCAATTCCAAGGCGTTAATCGTAAGCGGGAAGGTCATTGACCGCGCGCTCACGGCCAAGGGAAAGGCCATGACCATAGCGGCCAACGGCAGAAGCCACATCATCATCCGTGGCGTGGTGGCAGCGGCTCAGAGGGCCAACGCAGCCATCATAATAGAGATAGCAAAATCCGAAGGCGGCAGGGAGGCCTACTGCGCCACTAATTACTGGAACATTGCACGGCGGGTGGACGCGGCATGCAATGAGCTTGGGATTACCGTGCCCATTGCGGTACACGCTGACCACTACGGGATCAAAAAGGATGAAGACGTGGAGGCAGCCAGGGTAGAAATCCCCACGCTGTTCGAGGCAGGATTGACCTCAATCGCCATTGATGCCTCCCATCTTCCGGATGATAAAAACCTGCTCGCAAATATAGAGCTCAATCCCTACATACCCAAATGGGCGGGACTGGAGACAGAAGTCGGGGAAATCAAGGGGAAGGAAGGGCTTTCCACCGCTGAAGAGGCGCTGTTCCTTATCCAGGGTCTGAACGCCCATGACATATTCCCTGACTGGATCGCCCTTAACAACGGAACTACCCATGGCATCGAGGCAAGCGGCCAGGGCATCCAGGTGGAGCTGACATCAGACATACACAAGGCACTGGAACCATACGGGGTATCAGGCGCACAGCACGGAACGTCCGGAAACAACTCTGATAGGCTCAGGGAAATCGCATCCAGAACCCGGACCACAAAGGCCAATGTGGCCACGGCCCTCCAGATGCTCTCCTGGGGGATTGAAGTCAATGACTACGGAAACGCCGAGCTTGACGCGGACGGGAACTTCAGAAAGATCAGGGGCGAGGGCGTCACGGAAGAACTCTGGGCCGAGATGGTCGCATATGCCGAGAGCAAGGGATGGAAAAGCGGCAATTACAAGAAACTGAACCTTCCCTTTGAAAACAAGATAATGGCCCAACCCAAAGAGATAAGGGAGCGCATGGCCAGAAGGGTGGAAGATTTTGTCTACAATCTCCTGGTAAACGTGTTCAACGCGGCGGATACCGCACCCCTGGCCATAGATATAATACTGGAAAACGGGGGATATGACCTGGGCCCGAAGGCCACCCGAATGGAGGATCCCGATGAATGGACCCGTGAAAAAATCATTGCCAAAGGGGCCGGCATCACGAAAACAGATACCGGGGCCGGCGGAGACTATGACGATTAACAGGAAAGGACATGGCAATTAACCCGAATATCCATTTAAAATGCATGAGAAAATGATTTACCGTGAAATAGCTCATGGGTCATGGGTCATAGCTCATGGTATAAGAAACAGGGTGATTTTTTGTGACTATCACCTATGAGCCATGAGCCAATTTTCATGCTCTGGAGCGCGAAGCACCACTTGGCATGAAAATATTGAATGATAAATGTCAAATGGTAAATCAAGGTGTCAACTGATTACCGGTTTATGATCAGCTGAAAAGAGACATCCATGAGAATTACCGGGGGGGCGGTTAAGGGGCGCAGGCTGCATGGGCCCCGAGGCCGCCTTTTGCGTCCCACATCAGACAAGGTACGCGAGGCCCTTTTCCAGATACTGACCATCAGGATGGAAAGGCCCTGGGCCTCGTGCAGGGTACTGGATCTTTTTGCCGGCACAGGTGCCCTCGGCCTTGAGGCCCTTTCAAGAGGGGCCATGGATGTGGTATTTGTGGACTATCATCATGAATCATTAGGCCTCATTAAAAAAAACCTCGCCGCCACCGGATTCATGGACAGAGCCCTGGTGGCAGGAATTGACATACTGAAACACAAAAGAAAGTTCCTCAAACTCGTTGAAAATCAACTATTTGACCTGGTCCTTGCTGACCCCCCTTATTCCAGGGGTATGGCCGCATCGGCCCTCGAGCTTATCAATGAGTCCTGTTGCGTAAGAGATGGAGGCTGGATGGTTCTGGAGGAACGGAAAGGAGTTGATTTAAACCGGGACGGATTGTCCCTTGACCTTGAATTTTCAAGGTGTTACGGACAGACCTGCGTCTGGTTTTTCACCAAAACACGATGAGAGACAAAAAAATAGCGGTTTATCCAGGCACATTTGATCCTCTGACTAACGGCCATATAGACCTTCTGGACAGGGGGCTCAGGCTGTTCGATAAAATCGTAATCGCCATCGGCACCAATCCGGCCAAGGCCCCTCTTTTCAGCCTTGAGGAACGCATGGACATGATGCGTGAAGTCATGGCCGGCAAAAACGGCCGGGTGGAGGTGCGTGCGTTCCATGGACTTCTTGTGGATTTCGCCGAAGAATGCGGCGCCTGCGCCATACTCAGGGGACTCAGAGCGGTCTCAGACTTTGACTACGAACTCCAGCGGGCGCTGATGAACAGAAAGCTTGCCAGAAACGTGGAAACCGTATTCCTGATGACCGGATTCCGCTGGATATATATCAGCTCCACCATTGTGAAAGAAGCTGCCCAGTTTGGAGGCAGCGTCAGGGGCCTTGTCCCCCCCCTTGTGGAACGGCGGCTGAGGCAGAAATTAGCCCCTTAGGCCCATGGATTTCTCACTGAATATTTCTGCCGTGAATATCAGAATCTGCGTATTCGGATCCTTCCAGCACCCGGGATAAAGCCCTGCCTTGACGCATGTCTGATCCAGAAAGGTCTGACGGTCCCAGCCATATTCGGTAGCTACCTGTGGGAGCAGCACCCCCCTGAATGGCCCCTGTATGATATATATTCCATGGACGCCAACCTGGATTTTTTCCACGTCTGACACAGGCATGAGAGGACTGAGAGCCGAGATTTCTATCTCGATATCCGGGAACTCAGATGGCCTTAAAGGTGTAAACCTGGGGTCGTGGAACGCCGCGGACAAGGCCATATCGGCCACTACCTCATACAGGGCCTTGGTCGCGTCAAACACACCTATACAGCCCCTGAGCTGGCCACGCATATGAAGGGTAACAAATGCCCCCCGATGCTCCAGCAAAACCGGATCCTTCACTCGCGGAAGGACAACAGCCTCACCGGACAACTCCGCCTTTATTGTATCCCTGGCGAGTTTCAGCAAAAATATCTTCTGGGCGTCTGTCAGACTCTTGCTGCCCATAATGCACCCCTTTAAAGCAAGAAACCTCTACAGCCTCCAGTACCTGATGTGATTCTCCGGAAAATCTCCGGGAGAAAAAACACCTTTTATATCTATAACCACGCCGCGGTCAGGTGTCAGTATCTCCTTGATTTTTTC
>JALVVK010000011.1 GCA_027023445.1 Deltaproteobacteria bacterium
TCTGCCGACAGGGAAACATCTCTGCTCTTTATACAGATACAGAAAACCATCATCAGGGACATCATGGTAATGACACATGACAACACACGCATCAAAACGGATAACCTTATAAACTCAGACGCTAAGGATCTTCTCCAGAGAATTGCAGGAAACTTTTCATTCAGGGACCTGGACACCCTGTCCAGCCACCTCTATGCCGCGGAAACCCTGATTGAGCGCAATATAAACCTCAACCTCCTTGTGCTGGGTCTTCTTCTCAGATGGCTTAATCCCGGATTATGCACTTCAAATGCCTGAAAAAATGATCTTGGTCGAATAATTAAAGACTTAGCCGCAATTCAGCCAGACATTTTGTTCACCTAAAAGGTGCGGTTTCCTCCAGTGTTACATCTCAGGCACTTGAAGCCACAAGGGGCTCGCAAATTTACCGAATCTGCTGCGTTGTCAGGCATTTGAAGTACACAAGTACGTCTGCGTGCCCTTCGCCTTGCATCTTCGGCAAACTTGCGAACTGCATAATCCGGGTTAATGTGCCGCTACCGCCTGATTCCACGGTCTAATCTTTGAGCTTTGGGACATGCGGTGTTATTATCCTGCTCATGATTAAGGACGACAAAAAGACCGAACAAGAAAAAGACGCGGATTCCACAATACCGTCAGAGCCTGTGCGCATCAGAGTTGTGGGGGTGCGCTGCCGGCCCGGATGGCCCGCCGAACACTTTGACACAGGCGCGCTGACCCTGAGCGACGGGGAATGGGTGATAATTCCCACTGACCACGGCATTGAAGTCGGCCAGGTCCGGGGAACGCCAATTGAAATCACAATCCCCGAGGATAAAAGACCGCCCCGCATAGAACGCCTTGCCAGCACCTATGAAATTGAACAGTATTACAACAACATAGAAAGAGAAAAGCGCGCATGGCAGGTGTGCGCCGAGAAAATAAGGGCGTTAGGCCTTTCCATGAAGCTGGTCCGGGTGGAGAGTTTTTATAATGGTTCAAAAATCATTTTCTACTATTCGGCAGATGATAGGGTGGACTTCCGGGAACTGGTCCGCGAGCTGGTCCGCGAGCTTAAATGCCGTGTGGAGATGCGCCAGATAGGCGTCCGCCACGAGGCGAAAATGGTTGGCGGCATAGGAAACTGCGGCAGGCCGCTGTGCTGCGCCAGCTTTCTGCGTACCTTTGACCCCATTTCCATCCGCATGGCCAAGGCCCAGAACCTGCCGTTGAATCCCAACAAGATTTCAGGCCTGTGCGGAAGGCTGCTCTGCTGCCTGACCTTTGAATATGACACCTATGTTGAACTCATAAAAAAAATGCCTTCCCTTGGCAAGTCCTGCGATACCCCGTCAGGCGAGGGTAAAATAATAAGGCAAAATGTCCTTCGCCAGACGGTTACGGTTGCCCTGTCCTCAGGGGGCGAGGCCGAATTCAGCAAAAAGGAGCTTGACGACCACAGAAGGGGGGGAAAATCGGCCCAGAAAAAACATAAGGCCCCTGCCGCGGGGAAAAACGGGAAGGGAAAGGGGCAGGCGCGACCATCGAGCCAACAGGCCACTGAAGAGCCGGGGAAAGGGGCGAAGCCCAGAAAGGGCAGGAAAAAACGCAGAAGCCGGGGAAACAAAAAAAGAAAAGGCCAGAGGCCCAGGGGCAAGGGATCTGGCAAACAAAAAACCGGAAAGGACTGAATCAAAACAGCATGTCAGAAAAATTCTACATAACAACACCTATTTACTACGTTAACGCGGCTCCTCATCTCGGACATGCCTATTCTACCGTGGTGGCAGACGTCCAGAACCGTTTCCACGAATTGAGGGGGGAGAACACCTTTTTTCTCACAGGTACGGATGAACACGGAGACAAGATAGTGCTGGCCGCGGAAAAACAGGGACTGGACCCAAAGGCATACGTGGACAAGATAAGCGCAATGTTCAGGCAGACCTGGCCGCTTCTGTCCATTCGACCGGACCGGTTCATCCGCACCACAGATCCTGATCATATCCGAACCGTTCAGAAAATACTCCAGAAGGTATACGACAAGGGGGATATAGAATTCAGGGAATACGAGGGTCTTTACTGTTTCGGATGCGAGCGTTTTTACATGGAACGGGAGCTGGTAGACGGAAAATGCCCGGACCACCACATCAAACCGGTAAGGCTGAAGGAAAAGAACTACTTTTTCCGAATGAGCCGCTACCAGGACTGGCTTATTGACCACATAAGGTCCAACCCTGATTTCATTAGCCCGGAGAGGTATCGAAACGAGGTGCTTTCATTCCTGAAGGAACCCCTGGAGGATCTCTGTATTTCAAGGCCCACGTCCAGGCTGACATGGGGCATTCCGCTTCCGTTTGACAGCAATTTCGTCACCTACGTGTGGTTCGATGCCCTTATCAACTACCTTACCGGCCTGGGATACCCTGACGACGAAATGTTCACCAGGTTCTGGCCTGTTGCCGAACACGTAATCGCCAAGGACATACTGAAGCCCCACGGAATTTACTGGCCCACCATGCTGAGATCCATTGGCCTTGAACCTTTTAAACGTCTCCATGTGCATGGTTACTGGCAGATGAAGGAACACAAGATGTCAAAAAGCCTGGGCAACGTGGTAACACCCTCTGAATTGGTGGACGCCTTTGGCGCCGACGCCACCCGCTACTGTCTCATGCGTGAGATGGTTTTCGGTCTGGACGCGGCATTCAACACTGAATCCTTCAAAACAAGGATAAACGCGGACCTTGCCAATGACTTGGGCAATCTCGTAAGCCGCGTGCTTGCCATGCTTAACAAATACAGAGGGGGACAGGTTCCCGCCCCTTCCGGCCCGGAAGGTCCTGAGGCAGACCTGAAAAAAACCGTTCAGGACCTTGTTCCCGCCTGGGAACGGAACATGGAGGCCTTCATGGTCCACAAGGCACTCCGCATCCTGTGGGAGGCAATAAACGTGGCCAACAAGGTGATAGACACTACTGCCCCCTGGACACTGGCCAAGAACCCGGCGTCCTCCGGCCGACTGGACACGGTCCTTTATACGCTTATGGAATCCCTGCGCGTGTTCGCAATACTTGTGTCCCCGGTAATGCCGGCCACGGCTGAAAAGATGCTGACGGCCCTGGGCATTAATAGCAAAGAGGAATTACGCCTGGAAAACGCCAGAACCTGGGGCATGCTTCAGCCGGAAACACAGGCTGCTCGAATACCATCGCTTTTCCCCAGGCTGGAGACTCCGGGCAGGAAATGCGCAAAAAAGACTATAAAAAACGACAAAAAACACGGAGATAAAAAGGTGGCTGAAAACCAGAAACAGGACAACTGTATTGGTATCGAGGACTTTACAAAGGTTGAACTGAGGGTGGCAACAGTGATAAGGGCCGAACGAATCCCAAAGGCGGACCGGCTTTTGAAGCTTACCATAAACTGTCCTGAGGAACGAACCATCGTGGCAGGCGTGGCGGAACATTTTGAGCCGGAGGAACTTGCCGGCAAACAGGTAGTAATAGTCGCAAACCTCAAACCGACAAAGCTTCGGGGTGTAAAATCCGAGGGCATGATGCTGGTTGCCAAGGATGGAAACGGCCTGCATATACTTACAACGGATACGCCGGCAGAGGCCGGAAGCAGGATAAGCTGAGAAAAAATGGATCAGAAAACAGTCATCCTGGGCACGGCAGGGCATATTGATCATGGAAAAACCACCCTGATAAAGGCCCTTACCGGGATTGATACCGATCGCCTGAAAGAGGAAAAGGCCAGAGGCATTACCATAGAACTTGGTTTTGCCCACATGGACCTTTCCTCTGGCAGGCGGATCGGAGTAATTGATGTCCCCGGTCACGAACGATTTGTAAAAAACATGGTGGCAGGTGCCATGGGCGTAGACCTTGTGGCCCTGGTCATAGCCGCCGACGAAGGCGTTATGCCCCAGACCAGGGAACACCTTGAAATCTGTCAGCTTCTTGGCATAAAACGCGGCCTGGTCGTTCTGACTAAAATCGACATGGTTGAAGACGACTGGCTTGAAATGGTCCGGGAAGATGTCATTGATTTTCTGAAGGGAACCTTCCTTGAGGGATGCCCCGTAGTGGCGGTTTCATCTGTTACGGGCCAGGGCCTTGACGAATTTTTGCAGACCATTGATTCCATGGTGGCGGAAATTCAGCCGCGGGCTCCATCAGGCCCGTATCGCCTGCCTGTGGACAGGGTATTTACCATAAAGGGCTTTGGAACGGTTGTTACCGGAACATCCATATCGGGCAGGCTTGCCGTGGGAGACGAGGTACAAATCTACCCCAAGGGCATCAGCGCCAGGATCCGGGGGATACAGGTACACGGAAAAGACTGCTCCGAAGCCCGCCCCGGCCTGCGCACCGCCCTGAACCTTCAGGGAATTTACAAAGACCAACTTGACCGTGGTGATGTAGTCGCCATCCCGGGATCCCTTCATCCAAGCTATCTGCTCGATCTTTCGTTCCTGTATCTCTCAAGCACGGAGCGCCCCCTGAAATACAGGAGCCCTGTGCGCTTTCATGTGGGGACAGCAGAGGTCATAGGGCGGATTCTCTTCCAGGGCGAAGAAATCCTGCCTGGCCAGCACGCCTATATCCAGGTAAAACTGGATGAACCTGTTGCAGTGCTTCCCGGGGATCATTATGTGATCCGAAGTTACTCTCCCATAAGGACCATAGGCGGCGGAGAGGTACTCCATCCCCTGCCGAGGAAGAGGAAACGCACGAGGCCGGATCTCTGGCAGGAACTGGAAATCCTGGACAAAGGAGGCCCTGCAGATCTTATTTCCTATCATCTCAGGCATGCGGGGACAAGGGGCCTTAATATTTCCGAGCTGGCAATACGCACAGGGCTCTACGGCAAAACCCTTGAAAGGGAACTCAACAGGGCCGTAAGTTCTGGCCTGGTGATAAAACTGGATACAGACAAAACCGCGCTCCTCCACGGAGACATCTATAAATCGCTCAGGGAAAGCCTGATTTCCCATCTTGAATCCTACCACAGGGAAAAACCCCTGGCTCCAGGACTGTCCAAGGAAGAGCTTCGATCCAAAATCATGTCCTCATGGAGCCCTCCCAAACTGTTTCAGAGGTTGCTTGCTGACCTGGTCAAATCCGGAGAAGCGGTACAGGAAAAAGACATGGTCAGACTTGCCGGCCACAGGGTTGCCCTGGGAGACGAAGACGGCCGGATACGCTCGGAAATAGAAAAAATTTTCAGGGACGCGGGCCTGCAGCCGCCATCCCAAAACCAGGTCATGGAAAAATTTTCCTCCTTCAGCGGCTCTGTTCGGGAAATCATCGACCTGATGGTGGCAGAGGGCACCCTGGTGCGTCTCAAGGAAGGACTTTATTTCCATAAAGACGCGGTTGAACGGGCAAGATCCATTGTGGTGGACTTCATCCGGGAACATGGCCAGATGGGTGTCAGCGACTTCAGGAAAATAGCGGGTGGAATCTCAAGAAAATACATGATCCCTCTTCTGGAATATCTGGATAATCAACGCGTCACCATACGTGTTGGAGATAAGAGACGGCTCAGGGCATAAGATGCAGGCGAAAAAGTTAAATTCAGGCTCTGCTTACGCCAGTTGCCTTATTTCAACATTTATCATTTAATATTCACCACTTTCTTCATGTCCCTCATCCCTGGGCATGTACATTTGAGGAACGCCATGCCGGACACCTTTAGAATCAGATTAAATCAGGCCATGAAGGCACGTAAAAAGGCCCGGTACGAAACAAAATCCGCCATTGTACCTTCTCCCATACAGGCCGCCACCTTTGAGCTTGTTCCAGCCAGAGCCTCCAGGGGAAGGGCGCTGGACAAAATCCTGTCCTTTGTGAAGGCGGCGGCAGAAGACAGGCGGCTCTGCGCCCTTTCAATAACGGACAACGCAGGAGGCTTCCCAGCCCTTTCTCCAAACGCCCTGGGCCAGGAGATAAAGGCCCTTGGCATAGATCCCATCATCCATTTCTCATGCAAAGACAAAAACCGAAACGAGATTGAAAGCCAGCTTTTTGAACTGGACAGAAATGGCCTTACAAATCTGCTGGTGATGACCGGCGATTATCCTGGAAGGGGCTACATGGGCAAGGCCAAACCTGTATTCGATCTCGACTCTGTGCATGTGCTGGAGGTCATCTCCCGGATGAACAAGGGGGTAGCGCTGGACTCCAGAGACCTCGCGCGCAATAAGCTGCCAATGCCTCTGGATCTTTTCCCCGGGTGCGTGGTTTCACCCTTCAAGGTTCTGGAAGCAGAGCTGGTGCCGCAATACCTGAAACTCCGGAAAAAAATCAACTCCGGGGCAAAATTCGTCATCAGCCAGCTCGGCTATGATGTCAGGAAATATCACGAACTCAGGCTCTTCATGGACATAAACGACCTGGACATCCCCCTGATTGGTACGGTTTTTATTCCAACCTTAAAACTGGCCCGGATGCTGCATAACGGATTGATACCTGGATGCACCTTTCCCAAGCGCCTGCTGGAGACATTTGAACGGGAGGCCACGGACCGTGAACACGAACTGAGATTTAGGCTGGACCTGGGAGCAAGACTTGTGGCGGTACTGAAGGGACTGGGTTACGAAGGGGTTCATTTAAGCGGCCCCAGTCTTGACTATGAACATATTGCCTGGATTCTCAAGAAGGCGGATGAAATAGCGGACAATTTTTTGAATATGGTCCGAGACCTTCTCTTCCCAGAGGACTGGCGTTTTTTCTACTTCAAGGAAGATCCCATGACCGGACTCAACACGCCAGAGCTGACCGCAACCTCAAAGACGCCTCTTTCCCCTGCCAACGGCCTGGAATTCGCGCTTGGAAGGGTAGTACACGCACTGGCGTTTGAACCAGGCAGGTTTCTCTACGGACCCATTAAAAACCTGGCTGAAAAAATCCGGGGAACAGCTATGGAACGGCCTTTTGCCGGATTCGAATACTTTATGAAAAAAATCATTTATGACTGCAGAAAGTGTGGTGATTGCGCACTGGGAGAAACAGCCTTTTTGTGTCCCCAGTCACAATGTGCCAAATTCCTTTTGAACGGCCCCTGTGGCGGGAGCAGAAATGGCTGGTGCGAGGTGTGGCCCGGTCAACGCCGCTGCCTATACGTAAGGGCCTTTGAAAGATTGAGCCATGTGGGACGCGTTAATGACCTTGGAGGGCCTCCGGTTCCTCCAAGGGACTGGAACCTGTATCTCACCTCTTCATGGATTAATTTCTACCTGGGGCTGGATCACTCCTCGAAATCAAGGAGTGATAGTGATAGCAGATAACAGAGAAGAATTCTACAATTTTTTATTGACAAGCAAGGGCAATGGGTGAATTTCTGTATAGATCAGAGGCGTATTTACACAGAGGACTATCATCATGTGCAGCACACTGAAAAAGGTCAAACCATCTCACCGCACCGAAAACATTTCCTATGCCATCAGGGACATTGTCGAAGTGGCAAAAAGACGCCAGCAGGCAGGCGGTGACCTGCTTTATCTGAATATCGGCGACCCTTTGATGTTCGATTTCAAGACCCCCAGACATCTTATTGAGGCCACTTACCACGCCATGCTTGATCAGCACACAGGCTATTCCGCATCAGAAGGCATACCAGAGGCCATTAAGGTAATAAAGGATAACGCCATAGAAAAGGGCATGACCCCTTACGAAGTTCTGGTAACTACCGGGGCCAGTGAAGCGATAGATTTCGCCCTCTCCGCCCTGGTCAACAAGGGGGAAAACGTACTGGTTCCCTCCCCGGGATACCCGCTTTACAACGCCCTTCTATCCAGACTTATTGGAGAGGCCAGGCCCTATTCCCTGGATGAAGACAATAACTGGGAACCTGACATTGATCACATTGAAAGCCAGATTGACAAAAAAACCAGGGCCATAGTTATTATAAACCCCAACAATCCCACGGGCGCTGTCTACAGGGAACACACACTCAGAAAAATACTGGAGCTTGCCAAGTCCCATAACCTCGTAATCCTCAGCGACGAGATATATGAGAAGCTCATCCTTAACGGCCAGTCTCACATAAGTATCGCATCCCTTGATCCGGAAATACCCGTAGTCACCTTTAACGGACTTTCCAAGTGTTACCTGGCTCCGGGTTTCAGGTTGGGCTGGGCCATTATCACAGGGGCCCCGGAACTTGTGGAAGATTATACCGAAGCCATGAAAAAACTGGCCCGGGCAAGGCTCTGCGCCTCTCACCCCAAGCAGTTTGCCATCCCCAAGGCACTGAACGGCAACCAGGATCATGTGGCCCACACAATCAAAAAACTGACAAGCAGAAGAGATCTCACCGTGGAACGTCTCAATGCCATCCCGGGGATTTCATGTCAAAAACCTAACGGCGCCTTCTATGCCTTCCCCCGGCTGGAAGTAGATGTGGACGACAAGGAATTCGTAAAGGATCTCATTCGCGAAACAGGAGTCGTGGTGGTTCACGGAAGTGGTTTCGGCAGTCTGCCCCGATCCCCTCACTTCAGGCTCGTGTTCCTGCCTCCGGAAGATATCCTGAATAAGGCCTACGACAGGATAGACGCCTACATGAAACGACATTTCAGAAGCTGAACGCCCGGATCACACCGCAAGGAGCGCCCCTGCATCATACCTGCTTGCTCTATTGCACCATCACCCTGGCGTTACCCCTGAGTATTATGTCTGCCGCTGCCCTACATATGGAAATAATCCCCTGGGCTGCGCTCGGAGCCGGCCTTGACGGCCTGTCCCAAAAAATTCCATAATTACCAGCCTCGGGCACGAGATTGACCTCTCCATAGATGTGCCATACCGTGACGCCCGATCTTGCGTCCTTAATTTTTATGTCCAGACCGACCCATCCAGGGGTATTGCCAACAGGAATTATCATGGGCGGAACATCCGTCTGTATGATGTAGTCAAATCCTTTATCTGATGCATAGCCGGTCTTTCCCCCGATTTCAGCATTCCGCTCCGAAAGGGCTGTTACCAGGAAGACCCTGTACTGAAGAAAAATATCCTGCAGACAGCGTGTGATCGCTTCGGAGGAATAGGCAGGAGGCATCTCTTCAGACACGTTTGCCCACAGGACAAGCGCCTTCTGATTCCTTGTATCCACAAGGCCCCTGGGGGCCACAAATACCTGCATGGTGGGCTTCATGTCCTGCACGTTGGGATGGACGTAAAATGGCCGCGGCCCGGCACATCCACACATGAAAACCAGCATAAAAAGGGGGAAAAAATAAAAACGGCACATCACGGCATCCTGTCATAGGCTGTAGGCTCAGGGGACACGGAACCGTTTAGTAAGGCATCTATGGTGGGGTTTCTGGCAATTTCAGCCATTGCCACAGACAGCACCCTCCGGGTGGAAATTTCCACAATTCTGGCGGTTATGGCCACGGAAGAACGACCCACCCCATAGGTACCAACCATTACCGTTCCGGCGTCTATACCACCCCGAAGGTTTTCTGTGTCCCTGCTCAGCATCAACTCTCCTGTACCCGGCCTGACCATCAGGGAACGGGCCTGTCTGACATCCAACACCGCCCCCCCGTATCTGAAAAGTTCCGCTCCAATCGCCTCTGACAACAGCCTTCCGAATTCAGAAGACCTTGAAAGGTCATCAATGTCCACAAAGGTAGTGACCACACAGGTGCAGGAGGAAAGATCCCCCTGCCTGTAGTTTGTTTTCAGCTGCAGGGCAAGCCCCCTTGCCAGGTTGAAGATAGTAGGGAAACAGGTAGCCTGAGCCCTGGCAGCCGGCCCAGGCCGGGATATATCCCTATGGCAGACCAGGGCCGGGCGCGGACCTGAACATCCTGCGAGGATTATCAAAACGCCTATGCAGACGGGAATGGTCCATCCAGAGAAAAATGTTTTCATGAACAGGGTCTCCCGTTAGGAACCAGAGATGATTTTCACCTCTGTTGGCTGACCAAATTCCTTGATGGGGATCTTTACGCTTGGACTCGTATCCGGGGCCATGGTCGGCCAGAGCATCCGGTCGAGAAAATGATCACGTCTCAGGATCTTCATTGCGGATGACACAAGCATGTTTTCCTTGTTGGACACTATCCTCGCGTTTATCAAAATATATTTTCCCTTGGTAATGTAAGTACCAACCAGGACAAGCTGGGCCGCGGCCTCATTGGAAATTTCCCCCACATTCCGGGAAAGACCATACTCTCCGTATCGCTCCTTGACGAGGATAGAATCGGTTTTCCGCACCTCTATCACCCTGAAACCTGCCCGTTGCAGCTCTCCCATTAACTGCTCTGCCAGATACCTGCCAAAGGGAGATGTTTTATGCAGGTTGTTCAGGTCCACAAAAGTACTCACCGCCACAGGGCTGCCAGGCCCGGAATCACCATTGAAATTTTTGATGAGTTGCACAGCAATATCGTGAACCTGAGCATTGAAAAAAGAGGCCTCATCCATTTTTTTTCGTATAATCTTGCCGGGCAGCGTTGTCCCGGCTTCTGCGGCGGCAGCCCCTGATTCAGGATTTAATGCCTCTGTGGTAGTGGGTTCAGGCCCGGTGGGCCGCACATCCCGGATCTTTTCCCGCCTTTGAGCAACATTTTCCCCCGCGACCTGACAGGACGGGGACACATGTTTCACCGAGGAGGTGGAATTAGCCGTACCCACGCCTGATACCGCCTGCGCCACAGGCACCAGGGCCTTGCCACTGACTATTGCGGCATTCACTACATCTATCCCGAAAATCACCAGCCCCACAGACACCAGGGGAATTAAGCATGACGGGAACCATTTTTCCTGTTTCATTTTCAAGATGCCTCCTTATTTTCAGTATCAGGACGGCCCTGATTTCCGTCCCTGCACGGCCCCTATCTGTCCAGATCAGGGAAGGGCAGAGGGGAATCATATGTGACAGGGGGATTATCTTCGTCCTGTTTAACAGGTGCCTCACGGATAAGGCTGTATGTTATGTATTCCGGCCGCCTGGAATCCATGACAACCGCAGGGGCTACCTCCCTGTATGGATTTGCTCCCGTAAATGTCGCAACACACCGGTTGTTCGATTCCTGACTGTCGCATACAAAATCTCCGGTTGTGTCAACAGGACGGCATCCAGGACCTAACATGCCGCCTAAAAGGGCGTAGGGAATGGCCACAAGATGCCGTAACGCGGCATGGAACGCCCCTTCCTGCGCGTATGCAGCAGGACAGGCTGAAAAAAGAAAAACCACCGCAAACATCATGGGTAATACTGATCTGCCAGACATTTATGCTACCTCCCTGGGACACTGGTCATGTATGAATCCGTTTTTCAGACTGATCAGGCAGTTCAGATTCAATCTACATGCCGTCGCCATCCATACAGCGTAAAAAACCGGGGTTTTTCTTCTTAACGGCAAAATGCCTTTTTTTTAAAACCGACCACACAGCGCGCTCATTGGCGCCATGCCCATCAGGCCGAACGCGGATTCGCACGGGAACAAGATTCCGTATTATGGGGCTGCCAGACCTGCTATCCCAGAAGTTGCGAACTGCATAATCTGAGATTATTCGGCACTCGAAGGGCATCCGGGACAACTAATTCTGGAAAAGCACATGGGGAAAACGGAAAGATCTGGTGGAAGTGACGGCCCAAAAATACCTATCTGGTAGGAAAAACCTGCCTCAGGAAACCATCCCATGCAGACAAGGCCCTTTTTGAATAGGCCTTGCCCCGTTCCCGTTTGGGAAGCCGTATCTCCAACCTGGGGAAGAGACCGAAATTAACATTCATGGGCTGGAACCCCCTGGACCTGGCAGTGGTTATATGATGAATCAGCGCTCCATGAGCAGTAAACCATGGAGGGACAAGAAAAGACTGGTTCAAAACCATCCTGGCGGCATTGGTTCCGGCAAGCCAGCCCATAGCGGTGGATTCCACGTATCCCTCGACCCCGCTTATCTGACCGGCCAGGAAGATATCCGGACGTACCTTTAACTGCAGGGTGGGCCTCAGGACCTCCGGAGCGCTGACAAAGGTATTCCGATGAACGCTTCCCAATCTTACGAATTCGGCCCGTTCCAGGCCAGGGATCATGCGGAAGATACGCTCCTGCTCGTTCCATTTAAGCTTTGTCTGGAAACCTACCAGATTATACATGGAACCTTTCCGGTCTTCCTGCCTAAGCTGAACCACCGCGTATGGTTCCTTCCCCGTGGAAGGATCAACCAGGCCCACCGGCTTCATGGGACCGAATCTCAGGGTTTGCGGGCCCCTTTGAGCCATTATTTCTATGGGAAGACAGCCCTCAAAGTAGGCGGCTTTTTCAAAGGAATGCAGCGGCACCATCTCTGCCTTGAGGAGCTCGGACACGAATGCCTCATACTGCGACCGGTCCATGGGACAGTTAAGGTAATCCCCCCCCACCTCAGCACCGTATCTGGACTGCCTGAACACAACGGAAAAATCTATTGATTCAGCCAGGACTATTGGGGCTATGGCATCGTAAAAATGGAGATAATCCATGCCTATTATGGATCTCAGGGCATCGGATAAAGGCTTCGAGGTCAACGGTCCGGAGGCGATCACCTTGATACCCTCGGCAGGAATCTCCGTAACCTCGCTTCGTATAACCTGGATTAGCGGATGGGACTGGATTTTTTCTGTTATACCATGAGAAAATTTTCCCCGGTCAACCGCAAGCGCCTTGCCCGCGGGAACCTGGCTCTCAAGGGCCTGGCCCATCACAAGGGAGCCGGCAAGCCTCATTTCCTCCTTCAGAAGCCCCACTGCCGAGGATATGTCCGCCGACCTGAAGGAGTTACTGCAGACCAGTTCGGCCAGTTGCTCATTCTTGTGGGCCGGCGAAAATTTCAGCGGTTTCATCTCGAACAGCCGCACGGGAACGCCGTGGCGGGCCAGCTGCCACGCCGCTTCGCTGCCGGCCAGCCCCCCGCCTATGACGGAAACGGGCGCAAGGCAATCCATGGAGGCCTCATCCGGCTGCTGTCTCTTCACAGACCCGCCTTTTTCAACCTGGCCAGAACCGCCTTCTGGGCCGTGGTGAGATTCCCGGGGATATCAATGAGTATCCTGACATATTGATCCCCCCTGCCGCCTGCCCCGACGGGAAGTCCCTTCCCCTTCAACCGAAATTTCTGCCCGCACTGGGTTCCTGCCGGTATCCTGAGTCGGACCACACCGCCCTCAACCGTGGGAACGTCCACCCTGGTACCCAGACAGGCATCGGTAAATTTTATGGTCTGATCCACCTCAACATCAGAGCCGTTCACCTTCATTCCGGGCGGCACCTGGGCCTTTACCTGAAGGAAAAGATCTCCCCTGCCTCCGGGACCTTGAGCCCCCTTGCCTGCCACACGTATTTTTTTGCCCGGGGCGATCCCGCCTGGTATGCGAACCGAAATCCGTTCCGGTCCGGACGGGCCCTGAAGGGAAATAACCTTTTGTGCCCCATTGATCATTTCAGACGGGGTCAGGGCCAGTTCCAGTATCACGTTCTGGCCCCTGGGAGCCGTCCTTGTAAAATTATAGGAATCGCCGTGGTTAAAGCCGCAGGAAGCGCCACCGGTCTGGAAGGCATGGCTGAAAATATCCTCAAAGGAACATCCCGCCTTGCGTCTGCCCCCGCCAAAGAAGATCCGGCCAAAGGCGTCTCCCCCGATGTCAAGGTCCTGGAAGACGCTTCCAAAATCAAAGTTCCTGAAGATATCTTCCTGGCTGAAATGGCGATGGAATTCGTTGGAGCCAAAGGCGTCAAACTGTTTACGTTTTTCCGGATCACTCAGGACCGCGTAGGCCTCGTTGATTTCCTTGAAACGCTCCTCAGCGGCCTTGTCCCCCTTGTTTCGGTCCGGATGATATTTTAAGGCCTGTTTTCGATATGCCCTCTTTATATCTTCAGGTGTGGCTGTCCTGGAGACGCCCAGTATCTCGTAATAATTCTTGCCGTTTCCCATGATATTCCTGAAAATCTTGTTTTTTAGATGTATTATAAATGTATTAGATGTTAATCTTGTTCAGTCGAGATAACATTCAGGTTAAAGTTAATGAATGCCCGGAACAAGTCAAGAAAAAGCATGTTGAAAATCGCCCTGTTTTCGCCCTCAAGCCCCCCATTGCCTGAAAAGGTTGAGAAAGGCCTTGAAATCCTGGAAAAAGAGGCTCCGAACATACGGATAATGCGCCACCCCGTAAAGGTTTGCGGGCCATCCCCAATGCCCTATCTCGCCGCAGGAGATAAGGAACAGGCCCGATGTCTCCTTTCACTGCTTGAGTCCACCGGGCCGGATTACCTCTGGGGGACAAGAGGCGGCTATGGAATACTTCGCTGGGCGACCATGATAGACCTCTCAAGGCTGCGATCCGGGTCCATGCCGACTATTGTCGGATTCAGCGATCTTACCCTGCTCCACCTGCTCATGCTGAAAAGAAGTATCAAGGGCATTCATGGCCCGCTCATCTCTACCCTCCCGGGAACTTGCCCTGAAGACAGACACGCCCTGTTCAAGTGCATGAAAGACGGCAAGGCTCCCACCCTGAAAGGCAGGGGCCTTTTCCCCGGCAGGGCCAAAGGAATACTTGTCGGGGGAAATTTAACCTGCCTGGTATCCTCGCTTTCCACAGCTCTTGAACCTGACTGGGATGGAAAAATTCTCTTTATGGAAGATCACAGGGAATCTCTCTACAGAATAGACCGGATGCTCACACAGCTTCTCGCCGCTGGCAGGCTGCGGCGGTTAAGCGGCATCGCGGCGGGCCGGTTTCTGGATTATGGGGCTGAAGAAAAGGACCTTGAAAACCTGCTCAGGGAACGCCTCGGCGGATTGAACATCCCCGTGATCCGAGATCTTCCCATCGGCCACGGCAGCAGAAACGCACCTGTCATAAGCGGCGCCATGTACTCTATTTCAGGGGATGAGGCCCTGCTTGTGCCTGTGGAAGGGCTGTGATTTCGCGAAACCTTACAGGCACCGCCTTTTGCTACGAGATCTCCAGCAGGACCTGCCCCCGCACCACCCTGTCTCCGGACCTTACGAACACCCTGCTCACACGCCCGTCACGGGGCGCCTCCACCCGGCCCTGCATTTTCATATGCTCCAGCAGCACAAGCCCGTCTCCCTTCCTGATTCGGGAGCCCGGAAACAGGCCAGGGGCAACATCCACGATAACGCCTGAAAAGATGGCCTTAAAAGGAAAATATCCGATCCTCCAGACATAATTGTCAACCCCCTCCGGCCAGTTCCCTCATGGATTCGGGCCGTTTGCCCAGGCTTTCATGCCAAGTGGTGCTTCGCACCCCAGAATATGAAAATGGTGAATTATAAATTGCGGGCCAAAGCGGTTATCCGGCAGTTATGTTCAAGACACTCCATAAGGGAAAAGGCATCAAACAGGTTTGGGGCCCACGTAACCGCCCCGTGACGTTCGAGAACCGCGCAACAGGATGTACCGTCCAGTGCCACCTTTCCCACGGCCTGCGCCAGGGCTTCTGAACCAGGCGGGGAAAAATCCACCACCGGGACCTCACCCAGCACTATCTGTCCCTCAATCAACAGATGCCGGGAAAAATCATGGCCCGCCAGATTCAGGGCAAGGGTATAGGGAGGATGCGCATGCACCACCGCGCGGACGCCCGAGGCTGCCGAATAGATATGAAGATGCATGGATGTTTCCGAGGAAGGTTTTTTGCCGCCTTCAATCAACCTGCCTGACATGTCCATCACAACAAGATCCTGTTCACTGATGAGGCCCTTATGACAGCCTCCGGGGGTTATGATGACAGGCCCGTCCGGAGATGCCATAACGCTTACGTTTCCATCCGCACCGGCAATAAGGCCCTTGTCGTAAAGCAATCTGCACACCATTACCACGGCCTCTTTCAGGGATTCAACCGAAGGGCTGTTCGTGACATCCATCATGCCTTGATCTCTTTCTTTGATGTAACCTCTGCCTTGATCCTGTTCAGCGTAGAGGAAAGAACGGCTATAACGTTTTCCCGAATGTCTCCCGCGACGCCGAGAAGCATTATATCATCGCCGACATCAAGCCTTCCCAGGGCCACTTCCGCCTCAACAGCCACTATGCCGGGCATCTTCCTGGCCTCATCCAGTATTTTCTCAAGTCTTGCGAAATCAGCCTCCACATATATCCCGGTAACCGCGGTGCCGTCCTTTGAAGATGCCCTGACTATGCCGTTGTGAATAAGAACCATCCCCGCCCTGTGAATATCCGGGCTGGCCTTTAATTTCTTCGCAAAAGAATCAACATCCAACTGTGATGGGGACATATCCCTGCTTCTCCCTCTACTGTTGTTTTTTGAGACTGCTCCCAGGATAAATTATTTTCATGTCTAACGCATCATCTTTACCGACCCTGGCAAAGGAAAAAGCAACCCATCTCTCCCTAAAAGGCGTTCACCGCCGTACCTCGCGGCTCACAAGCTCGGCGACCACCTTTCCAATGAATATCTTGGCCTCCATCTTTACCGGGATTCGCTCCCTGTCGTCAGTGAACCATATATATATGTAGCCACCCTTTTTCGTCCTGAAGACACCCTGCATACGCCTCCATACAGGCTGAACCTTCCAGCAGTCAAACTTCCCGGCAGGAACCCTTACCGTCTCTTTTTTCCGTGGAGTCACAGTGACCTGGTCCAGGTGTTTTCCGTCGGTTGCCATAAATTTGCAGGATTTATCCGGGCTGCACAGGTAACGATAGGCATAAAGGACAGAGAAGGGATCATAAAGTGGAGGAGAAACCCTTTTCTCCTCCTCGGGTTTCCCGTTTTTTAGATAAACCACCTTTCCTGTATCCCTGTTATAGAAAACCTGGTCATGGCGCCTGTACCCTCCCTCCCGCACCTTCTTTTCATAAGATATGAACGACGTAAAATTCCCTTCCACCGTACATTTGAACCAGTCCCTGATCCTGAAAAAGATATCAATGGGTCTAACGCTGCGCACCTTCATTGTAAGGATATATATTTTCCCCTGCCTGTTCATCTCAAGCATTCCCTTGCCCACTGACAAAATCCGGTTCCAGGAAAGGCGGTACTCCAGGCGTTCAAAGGAAGGCGGTCCTGCCACCACGTCAATGGCAGAAACGAGCAGCAACATGACAACCACAGCGCCTCTGAACCACGCTCCTGGCCAAGGGATGCCTCTTGCCCGGCTGGACTTCATAAGGGTTTATCCTCACTTCCCGGGTCTCCGGAGCCGGATACGGGATCAGCCGGGATATACACATAAAATATGGACCCCCTGCCCATCCTGCTTTCAACCCCGACCCTTCCCCTGTGCGCCAGCGCGATATGCTTGACTATGGCAAGGCCCAGGCCCGTGCCGCCCAGCCTCCTGCTTCTGGCCCTGTCACTGCGGTAAAAGCGTTCAAAGATCCTGGGAAGATGCTCTTCTGAAATTCCCTGCCCAAAATCCTGCACGCTGATTACCACCTCTGCCTGTCCCCGGTCATCTGCATGTTTTTTCGCGGAAATTATCACTTCACTTTCCTCATGACTGTATTTTATGGCATTGATCAACAGGTTTGTTACCGCCTGTTCCAGAAGAGGCGGATTGACAGCGGCGGACAGATCATCCGGACATTCTATTCTAACAGCGATATTCTTTTCCTCCGCCCTGGGCATACATGCGTCCCTTGCGTCCTCAAGCACCCCTATCAGATCCTTTTGTTCAAGGGGGATCTCCCCACGCCTTACGTCCTGTTCAATACTGGAAAGCGTCAGGAGATCCTCAGTTATGGCCTGCAGCCTGTTTGCCTGTCTGACAATAACGGCAAGAAAGGCGCCGGCATGCTCCGGGTCTTTCAGTGCCCCCTCCATCAAGGTCTCAGCATAACCCCTGATGGACGTTATTGGGGTTTTAAGTTCGTGGGAAACATTGGCCACAAAATCCCTGCGAACCGCTTCAAGACGCTTGAGTCCGGTAATATCATTCATCACCACAAGGATTCCCACAGGGGTATCGCGCTCGTCCCGTAAGGGCACAAAGTGCACATGAAGATGAAAATCCTCCGAAAGCCTGTGAAAGACCATCTCTTCCTCCAAGGCCTCCCATGTTTCGGTAACCCGCTCTATGTGCCGCTTTAACCCTGGATTCCTGATTATACTGTGAATATACTTTCCCCGGGCCTTTTCCCTTTCCACATCCAATAACATCTCAGCAGCCCTGTTCAGCCTGAGAATTCTGCCGTCCAGATCAAGAACAATCACCGGCTCCTTCATGCTTGAGAAAACAAGCTCCAATTCCTTGCCCTGGCGGGATATGGCGCGAAATCGTTGTTCAAGTTCGGATGCCATCATATTAAGGGCGCGTGACAGGGCAAGTACCTCTCTGGATACCATCCGTGAGCCATGGCTGAATGACCTGTGAGAAAAATCTCCCCTGGCAAATCTCTCCGCGCTTTCCTTCATTTCTTCCAAGGGCTGACTTATCCTGGAAGACGCCCACAACGCGGCAAGTCCTGCCAACACCAGGACGACAACCCCTCCGGCGGCAAGCCTTTTTCTAAATGTCTGCAATGCGGCTTCCATGGAAGAAACCGGCGCTGAAAGGCGAAGTACTCCCACCATGCCCGCCGCCTGCCCGCCAGCAGAACGTGCGGTTTCGCGGCGCAGGGGTACGGCCACGTACAGCATTCTTTTGTGCAAGGTGGCATTGAAACGGACAGATGAGCCCACGCGACCAGACAGTGCCTCCCTTACCTCCGGCCTGCCTCCATGTGGTTGCATGAACCCAGCCTCCTCGTCCGAATCAGCCATGACAATCCCCTGAGGACTTATAACCGTAATTCGTATGCCTGCCCGCCTGGCCGAATGCACAGGGAAATCCCTCAGTCCCCCGATGTCTCCCCGGGCAAGAAACGAGGTGATATCCGGCTCAATCAGCCTAATAGCAGCCAGAAGATCGTCTTTTTTCTGAGCCAGATAAAACCTTTCCAACTCAGATGAGACATACCAGGAAAGACAGACGAGAGAGGCCACCAATATAAACATGGTGAGCGGAAATATATGCCAGAAAAAGCGCTTAGGCTTCATCTTCACACCAGCCCCGGAAAGTCCGCGGCCCCATGTCTACACGTGTTATCTTTTCCCTCGAATGTCGACAAAATTTTAAAACCCCCTTTGATCATAGGGCAACCCTCTGGCCGCCACAAGTCTTCATCCCTGATTATGCACTTCAAATGCCTGAGAAAATAATTTTTGATTGGACAATTAAAGATATCC
>JALVVK010000012.1 GCA_027023445.1 Deltaproteobacteria bacterium
CTGACCGGGGGCTTGTCCCGGGCCAGGAGCTTGAGGGGACGGTCCTTGGAAAGGACGGACTTTTAGACCTCATAGACATGGGCGGGCGTATAGTGCGCGCCAGAAGCCAGACTCCCCTGCCACAGGGGGGGCGGATCAGGGTCAGGGTGCTTCAGCCCGGCAATCCGGTCAAGGTCAGGTTGCTGTCTCATGAGGTTCAGGAATACGGGGATTCCGGGAGAAAGGCCTATCTTGGTCTCAAGGCTTCCGGGCTCAGAATTCCGCAGGCAGTACGTCAGTTGATGGGATCCGCCGCAGGCAGCATGCCGGGCGAATTACCGGATGCGTCAGGGGCCTCTGAGCTTGCCGTTTTGAGGCAGATGGTGGAAGGCCTGTCGGTAGATGAAAATACGTCTGCTGATAAAATCCGGGTAATGGTGGCGGCGCTTGCCTCCTCAAAAAGATCTTCCAGCCCCAGTCTTTTCAAAAACCTGATTACCAGGACCCTTCGGGCCTTGTCCGGGAAGGAACAGGCGGATGTCAAGGCGACCGCAGGTTTTTTGCGGTCAGGGATAGAGGGGCCGAAATTCCGGACAGAGAATAATGGCACAAGGGTCTCGCCACGGCAGGGGCATGTCCCGGCGAACCTGGCACCAGACAGAGAAGAAAGATCCCTGCCGCTTGGAGAAAGACTCCCTGTCGCCGGAAAGCACCAGCCAGAAGATACGGCGGGGTGCAGGCATCCTTCCCGCAGGATCCTGCCGGATAAGCCCCGGTCTCCGCTATCCTTCCGGGAGGAGGTCCGGGGAGAAGGTGCGCCCGGGCGGAATAAAGGCCGGGTGGAAGCGGTTTCTTTACCGGAGAACAATTCCGTTGGGAGAAATATCGGAAAGGGGGCTTCTCCTCCAGGCCCTGCCTCGGGAAATACCAGATCGTGTCCTTACCACAATAAATCTCCGGAAATTAGGCGGTCACGGGCGGATAACACGCCGCCTGAAGGCATGCCCGCAAAGGCAGACCCGGGCAGTGAATCCGTTCGGGGCGCAAACCGTGCGGGGTTCAGGGGCATGGGCACAGTTCCACCTCCTGCGGATTCTTCCGGGGAAAAACCGGCATCGCCTGCCCCGTCGCCCCGGGTTTCTTTGCCTGGCAGATTGATTCAGGAACAGGGCATCAGGGACGTAGCCGGGCATGCAAGGCAGCCGGTATCCGTTTCCCCCGGGCATGCGGAAGGAAAATCTGATTCGATTGTGCAGAGGTCCGGCGCATCAACTTCTGAAAAGGTCACGGTGGAAAGACCTGTAAATGCCCCTGCCATGCCTGCAGGAATAAAAAAAGAGGCGGGAATCCGTGTGTCCCACCGGGCGGAACCAATTGCCCCCGGAGAATTTTCCCATGAGCCTGCATCCCGTTCACCTGGTGCGCTTGAAGGCCTGAAGGTGATTTCTTCTCACCTGGAAGCGGTTCAGCAATACCATCCGCCTATCATACCCCGGGATGCGCCTTTTCTGTTGATTCCCCTATGGTTCGACCGGGGGGAAGGGGCCGGACACTGGATGTGGTGGCAGGAGCAACATGAGGAAAGTGGTGAGGGGTTTCATCATTCAGAGCATCTTTTTTTCGATCTCGACCTCAAGTCTCTGGGTCCGGTCAAGATACATATTCTTTCCGGCAGGCCTGGTCTCTCTATCAGCCTGTGGGCAAGGGAGTCCGTGCTGAGCCGTTTCCGTTCCCGGCTGGAGGGCCTTATGGCCTCACTCAAAAGGCTTGGACTCAGGATGGATACGGTGGAGCTTTTTCCTCTTGAGGCGATGGGGCCGGATGTGGCGGATTTCAGTTCGTCTGATAGCGGATCTGATTCCAGGACCGGTTTTCACAAGGTGACATAATGGGAAAAAGCAAGGGGAAAAAGGCCGTAGCCCTCCGGTATAATGAAAAAAAGGATAAGGCGCCAAGAATAACGGCAAAGGGAGAGGGGCATCTTGCTGAAAAGATACTGGAACTGGCAAAAGAGGCCGGAATACCGGTAAAAGAAGACCACGATTTAGTGGAGATTCTGGCAAGACTGGATCTGAACGCGGAGATTCCTCCTGAAACCTACGTTGTCGTTGCTGAGATCCTGGCCTGGGTTTATCAGGTCAACATGGAGGCCGGCAGGGATTAACCTGTCCGGTAGGCAAAAACTGCTTGTCCCTTTAAGTGCCTGTCCCCGTTTTTTGTTTTATCTGCCTGAATTAACAGGAATAGTCCCTTCTTGAAAAATTTCTCTCCTTTAAGGCATGCGCATTGCTCAGGTACGGGTAACAGAGATAGAAATTTTCCTGACGCAACGGGTGAAATTACAGGCTGTGCTCAGGACCGAATCAAAGATAGCGCGGAGAGAGAACCAGGCATGGTATTGAGCGGAAGTCAGATGCAGATCGGTACAGTGGGTATACACCCCTTTACGCGTCTTGGCCAGATGGAAAGCCTGGAGGGCGCCAGAATGCTGGAGAGACGCCTGGATGTTCTTTCCAACGACATGGCCAATTCCAATACCACGGGTTTCAAAAGGCAGGAAATAACCTTTGAGGAATACCTGCTTCCACAGGTGGATAAAACCGAAAGGACCGCAAAGGGAGAGGTCATAAAGACAGACTTCAGCCAGGGAACCCTGCATAAAACGGGAAATCCCTTTGATTTTGCCATTAACGGGAAAGGTTTTTTTGTGGTGGATACCCCTGCGGGCAGACGTTACACCAGGGCGGGTAACTTTACCCTGAACACAAAGAACCAGCTTGTGACCCAGGAGGGGTATCCGGTCCTTGGAAATGGCGCGCCGATCACGCTCGAGGATACAACCGGCAAGGGCGTGTGGATGAGCAGCGACGGTAATTTCTATGTGGATGAAACCAATGTAGGAAAAATTGACATAGTCAGTTTTGAAAACCCGCAGGCTCTAAAGCGGATTGGCAGAAACCTTTATCAGGCCACACCTGCGGCGGGTATGGAGAAACCGGAAAAGTCCCTGGTAAGCCAGGGTTATCTTGAGGATTCCAATGTGAATCCCCTGGAGACAATGGTGGCCCTGATAGACCTTTACAGGGCGTATGAGGCCGAACAAAAGGCCCTTCAGTCCGCCGATCAGATGGATAACAGGGCTGTTAACAATCTGGGTAAGTCAAGGTAAGCGAGGCAGGAGGAAAAAATGCTTAGAGGACTATGGGCTGCCGCGTCAGGCATGAACAGCATGCAGCTTAACTTGGATGTAATTTCAAATAACCTGGCCAACGTGAACACGGTAGGCTACAAGCGGAGCCGGGCTGATTTTGAGGATCTGCTTTATCAGACCGTACGGATGGCAGGCACGGAGAACGCTGACGGGACCCAGGTGCCGACGGGTATGCAGATTGGAATGGGATCAAGGCCCACGGCGGTCCAGAAGATTTTTACCCAGGGAGATTATGAAAGCACGGGTAACGACCTGGACTGGGCCATAGAGGGCAGAGGATTTTTCAAGGTAATAAGCAATGGAGAGGAGTTTTATACGCGTTCAGGCGCCTTTAAGCTGGATAAGGATGGCTATATTGTAACCTCCAACGGGGACAGGCTTCAGCCTGAATTCTCTGTGCCCCAGGGCACCAGCAAGATTACCATCGATTCATATGGCCTTCTGGTGGCCTCCGATCCGGCGGGCAATCCGCTGGCATCTGTCCAGCTCACAATTTACGATTTTGTGAATCCTGCCGGCCTTTACAGCGTTGGCAGAAACTATTACCGGCCCACCCAGGCGTCAGGCGATCCCATAGAAGGAAATCCTGGAACGGATAACATAGGCACCATAAGCCAGGGTTTCCTGGAACAGTCCAATGTGGACGTGGTCAAGGAAATGGTAGACATGATCGTGACCCAAAGGGCCTATGAGCTTAATTCCAAGACGGTTCAGACAGCGGACGCAATGCTTGGATTGGCCAATAATCTCAAGAGATAGGGAGAAGTACGGATGAATTATAAAAAAATCCTGACGCTTTTGTTCCCGTTCTTCCTGATGGTTTTCTGGAGTACCCTGGCAATTGGTTCAGAGAGGAATGTCAGGCAGATAACGCTGAAGGATCTAAGGCCAGTTTTCATGAAGACACTTTTCCGTCTGTCTCCGTGGCCTTCAAAGGAACTTGAGGTGTCCACCCTGCAGGCCTATCCGTCCAGGGTATGGGTGCCAGAGGGCAAGGTGAGTTTTCATGTGGAACCTCCTTCAAACAGTTCATTTCTGGGACGGGTATCCTTTCTCGTTGAGATAAAGGTAAACGGCCGGATCACCAGAAGTGTAAGGGTGTGTGGCAGGGTGGAGATTTACAAACAGGTTCTCAGCTTTGCCCTCCCCCTTAAAAGGGGTCACGTTATCAGGAAAGATGACCTTGTAAGTACCAGAAGAGCGCTGTCCCGGCTGGGCGGCCAGGTGATGAGTGATGCCGGAAAGGTGGTGGGCAAGGCCCTGAAAAGATCGGTGCGGGCAGGCCAGGCGGTCACTCCTGGGATGCTTGAGCCTCCTATTATCGTCAAAAAAGGTGACAGGGTCACTATAATTGCGCAGGATTCCAGCCTGCTTGTTACGGTTCCGGGAGAAGTGAAGCAGGATGGAGCAAGGGGTGGTTTTGTAAGGGTCAGGAATGTTATGAGCCACAGGGAGGTTGTGGCCCGGGTCCTGGACAGCAAGACCGTCAAGGTAATATTTTAAGGAGATAGGCCATGAAATCCGTCTGCTGGATTATGCTTGTCTTGGCAATCCTTTCAGCGGGCTGCGCTCAGAATATGCAGCCTCCACCTCCTACCATGGCAATGACAAAGTTTCCAACGCCACCCCCGGTTCATAGACAGGAGCAGCATGAGGGCTCGCTTTATACTTCGGAGAGGGGTGCGAGCCTTATATCGGACTTCAGGGCCAGATACGTGGGTGATGTTATTACCATTGTGATTGCTGAGAATCTCAAGGGATCAAAAGACGTGAACACCCAGACCCAGAGGCAGTCCGAAATGAACGTGGGGCTTACCGGCATTCTCGGGCTTGACTTTAAAAAACGCATGGAACCCAAATACAATACCACAATTGACGCTACCAAGGCCATAGGGGGATCTACCACGGACAAGTTCCTGGGTACAGGCAAAACGTCCCGAAATGCCTCATTGACCGGAACGATTTCCGCGAGGATTCTGGAGGTGCTTCCCGGGGGTAATCTCGTGGTCCGGGGTACCAGGTCCCTTCGAATCAACAATGAGACGCAGTATCTGACCCTGACAGGAGTGGTCCGTCCCCAGGATATCGCTCCGGATAACACGGTTTCTTCCACGAAAATCGCCGATGCCCAGATTGAATATACCGGAGGGGGAGTGTTGAGCGAAAAACAGCGTCCTGCCTGGTTCGCAAGGCTCCTGGGACTGATAACGTTGTTCTGAGCAGGTTTTCAATCATCCGGGATCATAAACTGGCCTGGAGCTTGCTTTGTAAAAACAGCGCGAGGGGACGCCGTGTTATGGACGATTTTCATGATTCGGTTTTCCCCGGGACCCCAAAAAACAGGCAGAGAGCCGGTTTGAAGGAGCACAGGTCATGTCGGAATATCGATTTTTCATCTTTTCCACATTGGACAGCACATGCTTCAGTCCTGTCAAGCAGGGAAAAAAATGCCTTATGCTATTGGGCATGGCGGTATTATTTGCCCTGTTTCCCCTTTTTGTCATCCGTCCGTCCCATGCGGCAAGGCTCAAGGATCTGGCAGACATTCAGGGTGTAAGGTCCAATCAGCTCGTCGGCTATGGCCTTGTGGTAGGGCTTAACGGTTCGGGCGATGGTACTCAGGCGCAATTCACCACCCAGTCCATCGTAAACATGATGGAGCGAATGGGTATTAATGTGGATCCCAAGAAGGTCAAGGTGAAAAATGTTGCCGGTGTTATGGTGACGGCCATGATGCCCCCCTTTGCCAAGGTGGGGCAGAAGCTGGACGTGGTGGTCTCATCCATGGGGGATGCCAAGAGCCTGCAGGGAGGCACTCTGCTGCTTACCCCACTCAAGGGTGTGAACGGGAAGGTCTATGCCCTTGCCCAGGGACCGCTGAGCATAGGAGGTTTTGCCGCAGGAGGCGCCGGGGCATCAATCCAGAAAAATCATCCTACTGCGGGCAGGATCCCGAACGGCGCCACCATCGAGAGGGAGATTCCTGTAAACCTGAATAACAAGGACGCAATCAGGATCAGCCTGTTTGAACCGGATTTTACTACTATAACAAGGGCGGTGGAGGCGGTAAACGACACCCTTGGAGCCGACTTCGCAAAGGCGGTGGACGCGGAAACCATGACCGTCAGGATTCCGCCGGAATACCATGGAAATACCGTTGGGCTCCTGGCGGCCATTGAGGGGGTGGATATCCAGCCTGATAACCGGGCAAAGGTCGTTCTGGATGAGCGGACCGGAACCGTTGTCATGGGAGAGAATGTCAAGATATCAGAGGTGGCGGTTGCCCACGGGAATCTCAGCATACAGATCAAGGAAAATCCCCAGGTATCCCAGCCCTCTCCTTTCAGCCAGGGCCAGACGGTGGTAACGCCAAAGACAAATGTCAAGGCCACAGAGGAAGGGGGAAGGTTGATTGTTTTGAAAAAAAGCGCCAGCATTGGCGATCTTGTAAGGGCACTCAACGCGGTGGGCGTTACCCCCAGGGATCTCATAGCCATTCTCCATTCAGTTAAGGCCGCTGGCGCCCTTCAGGCGGATCTTGAGGTAATTTAAAGGAGTTTTTCATGAAACCATTGTCACCTGTACCCATTTCCATTTTTACGGACGTTTCGCCCAGGAATTTTCTTGCCGGCCACGACAGGAATCTTAAAGAGACCTGTAAGGATTTTGAGTCGATTTTCATAAAGCAGATGATAAAGGGTATGAGACGTACCGTGATAAAAAGCGGCCTTTTTGAGGAAAGCAACCAGAAGGACATCTATCAGGACATGTTTGACCAGCAGGTGGCAAGAGAAATAGCCAGGGGCAAGGGCATAGGACTTGGCGACAAGCTCTATAAAAGCCTTTCCAAAAAACAGAATACGGGTGGAGGAACAACAAAATGAGCGGCAGCAACAACGAATCATTGCAACTTCCCAGACTACCCGCAGCCTTCTGGACCCTGGGAGAACAGATTTCTCAGTCCTGGCAGGGGCTTTTGCAGATCCTTGATCAGGAGTGGAAGGCGCTTGAGAATGTTGATCTTGCGGCATTGTGGCAGATTTCCGAGGCCAAAAACCGGCAGGCTGAGAAGATAGAGGCACTGGAAAAAAGGCTTAATGCCGCTGTGGACAGCATTCTTGCCCGATGCGGCTCTACCCCGGGTGCTGAAAGATGGGGCAGAATCCTGACCATGCTTCAGCATGATGACGTGGGCCGGCTTCAGTCCTGGATGGCCCGGGTCAGGGATATGAAATGTGAAGTCAGGGAGATCAACAGCAGGCATACAAGGTGGCTGGCTGGCCAGTTGAGGCTTATAGACCAGTTGACCGGTATTCTTACCGGAAAATCACAGGAGAAATCCCCTGTTTACAGCCCGAAGGGACGGCCATGCAAGCCTGGCTGTCTGGTTTATCAGGGGACAGAGGTGGCGTAATGTCCGGACTTACCAGCCTTCTGAATGTCGCAAAGGTGGGTCTTATGGCCCATCAGTTGAATCTGCAGACAACGGGTCACAACGTGGCTAATGTGAATACAGAGGGCTATTCCAGGCAGAATGTCACACTTTCAGCGGCCACTCCCACCCCCTCAGCCATTGGTCCCATTGGAAACGGCGTAAAGGCAACCGAGATAACAAGGGATTACGACAAGTTTATCACCACCACGCTCATGGGAAAGACCTCGACCACTGCGGGCCTTGATACCAGACAGTCCAGCATGAAGCTTATAGAGCAGACCCTTAACGAGGTGGATGAGAACGGGTTGAACTCGCTTCTGTCCGATTTCTGGAACTCATGGGATGACCTTGCAAATAACGCGGAAGGCATGTCCGAACGCACAACCCTTCTCCAGAAAAGCAAACTTCTCGTCCAGGGGTTGAGGGACAGATACAACAGCCTGCTGAAGCTTTCCCAGGATATTGATCTTAATATTCAGTCCTCCATAGACGATATAAACCAGCTTGCCGACCAGATCGCCGAGTTGAATGTGCAGATCGTATCCTCAGAATCGTCTTCCTATACTGCCAATGATCTGAGGGATAAAAGGGACGAATTGCTCAAGAAGCTGTGTAAGCTCACGGATGTCCATTATTTCGAAACCAACAGGGGAACATACACGGTGCTGATAGGTCAGGGAAATCCCCTTGTGGACGCGGATCAGTCATGGCACCTGGAAATGCGGGGAGATACCATAAACTGGCTTGGCAGCAACGGCCAGGCCGTTGAGCTCACGACCGATGATGTGGGCAATGGCCAGCTGGGCGGTTATATGGATATCAAGGACCGTATATCTCCAAAGGATCCCTCCACTCTTACCTCGTCCCAGGTGAATACCAGCAGCGGGCGCGCCATTAAAGGTTCAACCAGGTGGGACGCCATTGACGGGGTGAGCGTTACAGGAGATTTTACCATCCGGTTTTCAGGGACAGACCAGGACGGATTGCCGGTAAGCAGCACGTTTCAGTACACCTATCCGGGAAACCCGCCTCCGCCAAACGAGTCAAACGCAACGGTTCAGGATTTTCTGGATGCCATAGAATCCGCTTATCAGGATACATCAGTGGTGCCTCCTGTGGACAGGGTCAGCGCAAGCATAACCGATGACGGCAGGATCCAGATAAAGGACCTGGTTTCAGGCGAACAGAACATAACCTTTCAGATAGACAAGATTGAAGGCGGTATTCATGGACTTAACCTTGGTAAGTTTGATGGTTCGTATCCGCTCAATTACCTGGGAAAACTGAATCTTATAGGACAGGAGCTGATAAAGACCGTCAATGCTCAGCACGCACAGGGCGTGGGGCTTGAGCCAATGCAGGAAACCACCGGAACCAATTACGTGCCCAATCTTTCAGAGCCCATAGGACGCCGTTCCTCCGGACTTAAATTCGCGTCCGACATACAAAATGGACAGTTTGAACTGTGGTTGTACGACGCCAACGGAAACATCATTGACGCCGATCCTTCCACCTCCAGCGTGAATGACCCTCTCGTGGTGCCTATTCAGGCCGAACATACCACCCTTTATGATATTCGGGATGCCATAAATAATGCCACAATGCCTCTTACGGGAAGCTCTGCCGGATTGAAGGCAAGAATCCTGGACGGCAGGTTGGTCATACAGGCATCAGGGGATACAAGCACTGCCGGATTTGCCTTTGGCAGGGATACCTCAGGCGCCCTGATGGCCCTCGGGCTTAATTCTTTTTTTACTGGCTACGACGCCTCTACAATAGGGATCAATCCCAAACTCCAGGAGAACCAGAGGCTGGTGGCGGCGGCGCAGGTGGAACCAAGGGGGGCCTCAGAGGCCATGAGCACCAGCGTGCTTCAGGACGAAACCAGGCCACTTGGAATTAAGCTTGAATCAGGGAATATATCCATCTGGGCATATGATCAGAACGGTAACCTGGTGGATGGTGACAGCGACCAGGACGGCATAAATCCTTACGTGATAAAAGTGGACCCCACGACCATGTCTCTTCAGGATGTGGTTGATTCCCTGAATAAGATAGACGGGATTGAGGCGGAAATCAGCAATCAGAAGGTCAATATCCGTGTTACCAATGATAAGTGGAAGGGAATAAGTTTTGGGCCTGATACCACGGGAGTGCTTAAGTATATGGGTATTGACGCGGTTTATCCTGCCAGCGTCACTCCAGGTGCCACCTATGAGATGGTCGCCAGAAACGCGGTTACGGATCCTTCAAAGGCTCTTAATACATCAGGATCTGGTCTTTCGGGATACGGTTCGGTGACAAGCGGAAGTTTTGACCTGTATGTGTATGACAGCACCGGAAATCCCGTGAACCTGGGGGCGTCTTCCTTTCCTCCAAGCGCCACCATAACCGTGGACAGCACGCCTACCCTTGGTGAAATTGTAAGTGCGATCAACGGGCTTCCAGGGGGTGTTGTCAGCGCCTCTATAGGGAGTGACGGCCGTCTGGTGATAGCCTCGAGCGCGGGAAACAGGGTAATGCTTGGCAATGATTCAAGCGGTATTGTGGATGCGTTGGGGCTGCCCAGTATCTCCAGTGACATCTCCGGACTTTATTCGGTTGACCGTGTCACCGAATCCCTTAACCATTTTGATTCAGGCATAACGGACGGACACTTTTATCTATACAATTTTGATGACCAGGGGAACTATCTTTCCGAGGTCGCCAGGTTCTCCAGCGCCAATCAGGATACGTCAACCGGGGCGGCCATAACCGAGTCCAGTCTCTGGAACAATATCAGCGGTGTTACCAACGAGGACGGCACAGGGGCCCCTGGAGAATTTACTATTTATTATTCCGGCACAAGGCAGGATGGCACTACCTTCTCCGGCGAATATACGGGAAACAGCACTACTTCGCCGGCAAATACGGATGTGGCAAGCCTGTTGACAGGTATTGAAGATTCATTCAAGCTCGATTCCACTGACCCGACAAGTCCGGTTGACGCCATTATTGATGACAGTGGCCGTCTTGCGTTGATCAGTAAGGACGGCAGGCCCATATCCTTCCGGATAGATGCCATAAACGGGGATATCTCCGGACTGGATTTTGGCGTTCCCAACGCCGCGCCCGCCCAGATCAGCCATACGAACTTCACCACGGCAGCCGGCCCTCCTCCCACCTACGCGGATGGCACTACCCAGTGGGACGACATACTGGAACTGCCCCAGGGTGGTGCTGGTAATCCTGATTTTTCAGCCCAGTTCACTGTCAATTTTTCCGGAATAAATCAGGACGGGACGGCTTTCAGTGCGTCGTATGTTGGGAACAGCGGCGGGGTTGCCAATGATGTAAACAGCTTTCTCACGGCTATCGAAAGTGCCTTTGGAACGGATGCATCGGGTAACAATAGGGTGGACGCCACCATTGACGATTCCGGTCGCATTTCGGTGGTCAGTAACGACGGAAGGCCTGTAAGTTTTAATATCGAGTCCATAGAACAGGGCGGCACGTCCTATTACGATTACTGGTTTGGTCCGTACCAGGGGCTTTATACCGTTAAGGTCGACGCGGATCATGACAGTCTGGCCGACATAGCCGGGCGTATTGACAGCATGTACAATCTTACCTCTTCGGCAGAAAATGGAAAAATAGTCGTCCAGACAGAGGGTAACAGCAAGAGGTTTGTTGCGGGAAGCGATACCTCATCTTTACTTTCCACCACGGACTTCAATACACCATCAGGCGGCCTTATGTCTCCTGCAAACAACCTGAATGCCCTTGCTTTAAGGGATGTCAACCGGAAGACGGTGGAGGATCTGGATGATGCGACCATCAGCGAGGCCTACCAGGGCCTGGTGGGAACCGTTGGTATCCATTCGAGAGGCTTTAAGCTTGATTACGAGTTCAGCAAGAAGGCACTGGACGAACTTCAGGCACGGAGGGACGAGGTCTCCGGGGTGTCCCTGGATGAAGAGATGGCAAACCTGATCAAGTTTCAGCATGCCTACTCAGCCGCGGCCAAGCTTATAAAAACGGCTGATGATATGTTCAAGACCCTGTTAGAAACCAGGTAGTGTGGGCTCCTGTAATTCTTGATATATGGAGGTAAGACATGCGTATTACCATGAACAGTATGTATAACCAGATAAATACGGACCTGTCCCGCCTTGTGGAAAAACAGGCGGAGACCAACGCCTCCATTTCCTCAGGTAAGATATACCGCCGCCCGTCTGACGAGCCCGTGGCGTTGACCCACGCGCTTAATGTGAGGGATTCCATTTCAGAAACGGATCAGTTTCAGAGAAACATCAAATATGGTCAGGGTTGGGTCAGGGCAACCGAAAGCGCCATGACGCAGATTCAGGACCGGATCATGAAGGCCAAGTCGTTGGCAGTAGAGGCGGCCAATGACAGCCAGAACGCCCAGAGCAGGGATGCGATAGCCTCGGAGATAGAGGCCATACAGAAGGAGATAGTGGCTTTGGGCAACACCAAGATGGGAAACAGGTATGTTTTTGGCGGCACAAGGACCAGGGATTACGGGGATGGAGAGGCGCCCTTTGTGCTGAACGGGGATGGTTCTGTCACGTACAACGGGAACCGGGAAGATCTGGAAATTTCCGTGGCCTCCGGCATCAGGCAGAAAATAAACCTGGACGGCCATACCGCCATGGTCCAGAGTGGCGTTTTCGAGGCACTGGATCTTTTGCGTGACAGCCTTCGGTCCAACAGCCAGCAGGATATTGAGACCGCCCTGGGAGACATAGACCAGAGTCTTGATTATGTTAACCAGCAGGTGTCCCAGCTTGGAGCTCTGGCCAATTCCATGGATACCAAGGACCAGATGGCCCAGTCCCTTAACCTTACCAACAAGGAACGTCTTTCTGATATTGAGGATACGGACATCATTGAGGCCGTAAACAATCTCAAGGCCCAGGAAACCAGTTACCAGGCAGCCCTCGCATCGGCATCCAAGGTCATGAATTTGAGTCTCGTGGATTATATCCGATAGGAATAAAAAGGCAGCCATGGAGGGCACAACATGCTTATTCTTACCAGGAAGGTAGGGGAAAAAATCCGCATTGGTGAAGAAATCGAAATCTCCGTGCTGGAGATAAAGGGCCGCCAGGCCAGGATAGGGATCAAGGCCCCCTCCGGCCTTCCCGTACACAGGGAAGAGGTTTTTAAAAAAATTCAGGAGCAGAACCTGAAGGCCGCCAGGGGAACTGGCACGGAGATCGATCTGGACATCATTCCTTTGTAGGAATCCTGGACGATATTTGTTATCAACGAGGCGTTTTTTTATGGAAATTACCACCACCCGATTCGGCAAGATTCACATAGAGGATGACAGAATCCTCAATTTCGTGCATGAAATTCTGGGCTTTCCTGAATCCAGGCGATTTGTGCTGCTGCCTCATAAAGAGGCGTCTCCTCTCTACTGGCTTCAGAGCCTGGATCAGCCGGATCTGGCGTTCGTGGTGGTGCGGCCGGAGACCTTTCTGTCCGACTATTCATTTGATCTGCCGGAAGACATTCAGTCAGAACTGAAGATTGAGCGGGCTGAAGACGCTGTCGTGCTGGTGTTGCTCACCATAGAAAGACGCAATGATTCAACGAATGTCACGGCTAACCTGCTGGGACCGGTGGTAATAAATGAGAGGCATCGGCTGGCCTCCCAGGTGGTTCTGAATCCCAACAAATACCCGGTACAGTTTCCGGTTACCTCCTCAACAGGGCGTTCTTCCCGTAAGAGACAGGGGGGGCAGGTTCAGAAGGCCGCCGGTGCTTAATGCAGGATTCTTTCTTCCCCTGGAGGATTTCCCGTGCCGTCGAATGAAATTCTGTCCATGAACCGGGCTTGGCGGTCCGCAAAGGATCTGGCGCGGTCAAGCACTGCGGCCACGTCCACGATCAGCGCCACGGATCCGTCTCCCAGCACGGTTGAGCCGGAGAAGCCCGGCTGGTTAGTCAGATATTCTGCCAGGGGTTTTATGACCACCTCCTGCTGGCCCAGCAGCCTGTCCACGCCAAGACCCGCCTCAGTGCCTCCGTGATTGACTATGACCACAAAGACCTTTTCTTTGTTCACGTCGGCGCCCGTTCCCCTGAATATCTTGCCCAGTCGTATGAGCGGCATGGTTTTTTGCCGCACCGAGATAACCTCAAAGCCTTCTACAGAGCCAATGTCATCGGAGGTGAGTCTCACCGCCTCCTGAACCCCTGATAGCGGGATAGCCATGTTCTGCTTCCCTACCCGTACCAGAAGGGCCTGGATGATTGCCAGGGTAAGCGGTACCCGCAGCTCCATGGTTGTGCCGTGTCCCGTTTCGGAAAAGATCTTTATTACTCCTCCGAGGCGCTGGATGTTTTTCTTTACCACATCCATTCCAACACCCCTGCCGGATGTCTCTGAAACCGTCTCGGAGGTGCTTATTCCAGGATAAAAGATGAGTTCCCAGATTTTTTCTTCACTGAGTGATTGAGCCTCTTCCCTGCTCATCAACCCGAGGGATACGGCTTTTTGTGTCAGTGCTTCTCGGTTTAGGCCACGGCCGTCATCAGTAACACGGATAAGCACAAAGTTGCCCTCCTGGGAGGCTGAAATTTCCAGCCGTCCGATTTCGTTTTTCCCCATGCGTGCTCGTATTTCAGGGGGTTCAATCCCATGATCAACGGCATTTCTGACTATGTGAAGCAGGGGATCGGCAACCTGTTCCATCATGCGCTTGTCCAGGCTTGTATCTGTGCCTGCCATTACAAGCTCAACTTTTCTGCCCAGTTTCCTGGAAAGATCCCTGACTATCCTGGGATAGCGGTTGAACAGGTGGCTTACAGGCAGCATGCGCATGTTCATGACCCGGTCCTGAAGGTCCCTGACCGTCCTTTCAAGAGCGTCCACCTGTTCCCCCATTCGTATGAAGAGGTTTTTCAACGGTTTTAGTTTCCTTGCCCCCATTATGCGCTGGTCCATCCATTCCCTGTATAACAGCCTGGTTTCTTCTGCCATTTTTGTAAGGGAGGATTTGATTACTACAAGATCTCCCACGTCACCCAGAAGATCTTCCAGTTTGTCCAGGTCAATGCGTACGGTCTGCGCCTGGAATATTTCCGGGGCCGTCGTCTTCCCCGGCGCTGTTTCCGTCTCCGGTCTCTTCATGCCAGGTGATTCATCGCCTGGATCTTTGGCCCGGGGTATTTCTTCGGGAACTTCTCCAAAAAAGTTGTCGATGGCATTATCAAGATCATCAATAATGGTAGACGCCTGGTCAGGCTTCTCCTCAGCAGGCATGCCCACATCAGGACCGGATTCAAGTCCTGGCAGGATGGCCTGCAGGCCAGACCACATTTTTTTGAGCGGTGCCGGATCAAAGCCACCTCCCTTGCCCTCAGAGGACAGTGCCTCGGTGAGTCGTTCCTCCCATTCATTCAACAGGCTGACCACGTCATCATAGTCCATGTAATGGGCAGAGCTTTTCAGCTTTTCAATGGCATCCTGACATCTGATGGCCCAGTCCCGTTGAAAATTTTCAGGAATGTTCGCAAGGGGACCGGAGATTTCCCTGGCAAAATCAAGAAAAATTTCATAAAGTTCCCTGTCTTCTTCCCTGAGTTCCCCTGGCGCGGGCTGGTCGGCTTTTCCTGGTTCCTCTTTTACCTGTACAGGTTCAATTATTCCCTTGAGAAGGCCGTTCAACCTGTTCAGAAAGTCCGACGGTACAGGTGCTTGAGGGCTTGATTCCAGTTGCTGTCTCAATCCGGCAAGCCCTTTTAACAGTTCTTCTATGCCCACGTAATGGGTTACCCTTTCCATGTCCCTTACGGTTGCGACCAGTGCTTCAGCCTTCACCTCCGGCTCTCGTATGATCTGGAGAACCCTGGAATACAGGGCGTTCATCTCCTCCGTGTATATGGAATAGAGTTCCTGGTCCTCATCGGGTTCCTCGGCCGGAGAATATGCGGCAGGGTCTTCAGGCTTCCCGGGCGTGTTGTCAGTTTTGACCGCAGTGGCTTTTTCGCTGTCTTCAGGCATGTTCCCGGATGGTTTTTCCTGTGTCCCTGTTAATGCGGCAAGGGCGTCTGTCAGGGCGGTTATATCTGTGTTTTCATCTTTAGTGGAGGCTATTTCCCCTAAGAGCTGCTTCAGCAGGTCAACTCCCTGGAATATCATGTCCATGATTTCAGGAGTAAGCTCCATGTCTCCGGACCGTATTTTGTGGAAAAGGTTTTCCATTGCGTGGGAGAGTGTGGCAGTTCGGTCAAGCCCCATGTATCCGGCGGCGCCCTTTATGCTGTGCAGGTTCCGGAAACAGTCGTTAAGAAGGTTCGTGTTGTCCGGGGTCTGCTCAAGCAGCAGGAGATTTGGTTCCAGTTCCTCCAGGTTTTCCCTGGTTTCCACAACGAAGTCTTGCCACATTTCCTGGTCAAAGTCGCTCATGTTTTTATCCTTGTATCAGATTCAACAGGCCATTGTGTTCATTTTTCCTTATGAAGCCAAGGGCATTCAGTTCCTTGACCTGCCGGACAATTTCAGGGTCGGTCATGAGACTCATGAAAATTATCCTTGCCCCCGGGTCCCATGCCTTGATAAGCCTGGCCCCGGTTATGCCGTCTGTGCCCCGCATGGTAATATCCATGATTACATAATCCGGATGACATTTTTTATAGAGTTCATAGCCTTCGGACCCATCCGCGGCCTGTCCGGCGACCAGGTGTCCGGCTTTTTCAAGGACGCTTATGATCCTTTTCCTCATAAAACTGGAATCATCTACCACCAATACCCTTGACACGGTTCCATCCTTTAAAATTTTTGTCAGGAGGTGTTTCACACCATAAAATGAAGGCCATTTAAAAGTTCTGTCCTCAGAATTTCCTCGTAAGAGTCGATTTCCGGCAAAATATCCTCGACTTTTCCCGGTTCCAGGAATCCGTCCGAAAGGCCGGATTCCAGCACAGCTTCAAGAGGCGCCGGATGGAGACATGTTTCCGGTTTCTGCACATAGACCCTGCCCCGTTTCTTCCTTACCGCAGCAAGGCCTTCCCGCGCGACATCTGCTCCGGACAGCAATATTACATAAAGGCCCGGGCCAAAAAAATCGGCCGCTCCGGACAGCAGGTTTTCAATGTCCAGAGGACTTTTTCCACCCGGAGTCTGCTGGATCACGCATTCTCCAGGGGTTCCGGTCAACTCGAAACAACGGTCCATCCCGGCCAGCCAGCATACACCCTGGGCCAGAAGACCCGGGTCCTTTATTTCAGCCACGGTTCCCCTGCAAACGCTGTTCAGGTATTCTGCCACCGGGGATGTCAGGTCTGTGTCCATGTCCTGTATCATCAGGCAGGCGTAATTTCCTTTGCTGAACACCCTTGGAAGAAGTTTCTGTATTTCCAGCAGCCCCCCTGCCCCTCCGATTATAATCAACAGGTGTCGGGATGGCGGTCCGGGAGAGGATTTTCGGGAGACCGGCCTGAGGGTTCTGGCCCTGCGGATATTTTTTATTTTAAGCTCTTTTGTCAGAGTCGCGTATTTTGCGATTCTTTTTGAGGTCTTTTCCCACGCGGCATCGTCCCGGGGCTTGGGAACGAAATCAACGGCTCCAAGACGCATGAAATCCATTATTAACGGCAGGTTGCTTTCAGACAGGCCGCTTATAAGCAGGACAGGAGCGGGTGACCTTATCATGATGTGTTTCAGTGTGAGGTCCCCTGCCATGACCGGCATGTTTATGTCCAGGGTGACAAGATCAGGGACATCATCCTGGATCAGCACAAGGGCCTCCTGTCCGTTTGATGCCTGGCCTATGACCTCTATGTGGTCCATGGATTCAAAGGTGCGACGGAGAGTCTTGCAGAAAAATGGGGAGTCATCCACTATCAGCACCCTGACCGGAGGCCGCCCTGTGTACCCGGTTTCCTGCTCGTTGTTCCCTTCATCCATGCGCCTCAGGGCCTCCATGACCAGAAAATTCCACGGCATTTCTATGGTCTGACTGTCTGTCCCTTCCTGGTTAAGGATAAAGGTGCCAGAGTTCCATTTCATGATGGAAAAAAAGGCCTCTGTCCCCGTATCCTCAGGAGAAACCGCGTGAACTACCTGACCGTTACTGAAATAGATTTTGCCCTGTTTTCTCCCATGTCGGATCAGGAGCCTCCTGTCTCTTCCTTCAAGGCATATGAACTGGATGAGTTCGGCCAGGGGTACCTGCTCCAAGACCCCGCTGAAACCATGCTCCGGTTCTTTAATGGAGTTTAAGCTCGGTTTAAGGGGGAACGAGGCCATGGAATTATTCCTTTCCCGTGCAGCGCCACAGCGATATGTGTTTTGATAATTCTGAGGGGCTGTATGCCTTCACTCCAAGGTTTTCAATAATAAATCTGGGTAGTTCAGGTGACAGGCAGGTCTCCGGGGTCTGGGCCAGGATACAACCCTCATTTCTGATGACTTCTCTGGCCCCCGTCAGCCCTTTGTGTCCATCTCCCGAAAGGAAAATTGTCAGGGCGTCGTTACCCAGTACCTCGCTTGCGGAGAGCAGTAGAAGATCTATGGCGCCCTCTTCCTTCGAAAGATCGGTTCTTGGGGTCAGGTGCATGTAAAGGCTGTCTCCCTCTCTTTCTATGTGGGCGGCCTCATCCTCACTTTTAAGGTAGATATGGCCTGCCTTCAGCCTTTGCCTGTTTCTTGCCCTCAGTGTCTTGAGCGGCGCGTAGCCTTTCAGGTATTCCGTGAAGGCATCCAGGTATCTGCCCTGAATCCCCATGGATATGATCAGGCTGGGCCTGAGATCCGGGGAAAGATTGGGAACCAGAGAAAGCAGAGCTGCGTATCCACCAACAGAGGCATATATGATTACGGCGCACCGGGCGTCTTCCGCCTGTGCCTCAGATTCCACCTTCAATGTGTCCGTACCGGGTTTCAGGCGAAGATATCTTGCGGCTTCCAGGTGGACACGAGCGGCACGTTTCGCCTTTATCCTGAGAATGTCTGCCTGTTTCTCCAGGTCTTCACCTTCCTGATGGGAAGGCTTTTTGAAAAAATCCACCGCGCCGTAACGCAAGGCCTCAAATGTGACTTTTGACCCATCTGCGGTAAAGGCGCTTACCATGAGAGTTGGTATGGGATGCCGGATCATTATGTGTTTTAATACCGTAAGCCCATTCATTCCGGGCATGTGCACATCCAGCGTGCACAGATCGCAGTGATTTGATGACAGGAAGGAAAGCGCCTCCCTGCCACTGAGCGCATAACCCAGGACCTCAATATCCGGGTCGTTGCCAAGAATTTTTTTCATGATTCTGCACATCATCGGGGAATCGTCCACGATAAAGGCCTTTATCCTGGATTTGCCTTCTCCTGGATGAGTGGAGTTAATTTGCTGGCTTGTCATATATTCACCCTTGATGTCCCTGGAAAAGTCTTCTTCACGTAAAGGCGCAAAGCTCGCAAAGACAATCTGTTGTTATTAAAGCAAAAAACCTTGCGTCTTGGCGACTTTGCGTGATGTTTTGGATTTTTTACGAAACCATCACCCTTTTTTGTTTGTCATCTGGTCCTCGATTCCTGCAGTCTCGGCATGTTTTTTCCCGAATGTCTCTATTTGAGTCCACAGGAGATGCTCTGATACCGGCTTGGCCACGCCGGCATCAAGGGCCAGACGGGCCGTCTGATCACAAACGCAATAACGGGGTTCAAGCACCAGGCTGAGTCCGTCCTTGTCCCTTATCGCCTTCATTCCCCTGATGCCGTTTTCAGTCGTGCCGCCCAGGACTACCGCAGCCGCCCTGGATCCGTACACCATGGCAATTTCTTCGAGCATCTGGTCAAGATCCTGGTCTGGCCCCACTCTTACCCGGACTTTTTTGGACTGTTCACTTATCTGCAGGCTCCAGGGTTCCTTGATCCATGTGAGAAGACAGTTTCCTCTGTTCAATGTAACAGGACTTGAGCATGAAACCTGCCATGGCAGTACCAGGTCCATTTCAGAAGTGTACGAGCGGAGGGCGTCTCCTGATAATCCCTGGCAGCAGAGGAAGGAGAGGGGCAGAGACGGGTTTATGTTGGCCAGCATGCGGATCAGGCAGGCGGATGCACCTATGTCAGCCACAACCGCCACGACCGCTCCTGGTTCAATGTTTTCCTGATCGACCTTTAATGGTTCAACAGGGCGCTTGGCGCGTTTAATGGCCCGGCAATTAACCTTGGCCGCCTGTTTTACCAGCTGGGTTAATTCCCTTGCCTGGTTGCGGATATCATATGAAACCGTGCCGGAGGGCTTGGGGAAGAAATCTACCGCTCCCAGCCTGAGTGCCTCCAGGGTAATTTCACCCTGGTTGGCAAGAGCGCTTATCATTACAACCGGTCTCGGATCGCGTATCATAATGTGTTTGATGGTGGTGAGGCCATCCATAACGGGCATGTCCACATCCAGCGTGATGACATCAGGATTAAGCTCATCTATTATCCGGAGCGCTTCTTCCCCGTGTTTCGCAACCCCGATCACCTCTATTTCCCTGTCCCGGGACAGCATTTCCACCAGGGCCTTGCGCATAAAGGCGGCATCATCCACGACCAGGGCCTTTATTTTTGATGTTCGGTCACCCAATAATATTTCCTCCTGGTCCTATGAAGCCACAACGGCCCCCCAGCTCTGCTCTATTTCATCCCTTCTGGCCTTTAACTTGGCTGCCACTCGCTTGATCTGCGCCGGTTCAAGCCCAAGCCTTTTGGGAACAAGCAGCTTTCCGTTGACCCCAAGTGATCCTCCATGCCCGATTTGAAGCTTATGGCACAATCCGTCTGCCAGAAACACAGCGGCCGCGGCCCTGGCATATGGGCCCGCTCCTTGGGGGTGATGATGGTAGCGGACGACATTTATGAGCAGGTCGCTCAGCCCCCATCGGGCAACCAGATATCCGCCCACCTCTCCATGTGTCAGTCCGTATTGCATTTCCGCTTCCCAGAGAGGAATTTCCTTTTCCTTCTGAATGTTGAGAATCTCCCGGAATTCTTCGGTGAAGTAGAGACACATGAGAAAAATACCCAGGTCATGGAGCATACCGGCGGTGAAAAGTTCATCCTGATCCAGTTCTGGCAGGAGTTCGGCGAGCATTTTAGAGGTGGTGGCCACACCAACTGAATGGATCCAGAGATCGGAGGTTTTAAATTCCTCAAAGCCAAGATCCCCTGAAAATGTTCCTGTCAGAGAAAGGCTGACCACGAGGTTGCGTACCTCCTCAAAGCCGAGAATCACTATTGCCCTTGCGAGACTGCTGACTTCTCCTTTAAGGCCGTAAAACGGGGAATTGGCCACCTTTAGAATCTTGGCGGTGACCACAGGATCTTCCCGGATGATCCTGTCAAGGTCCTGTGCTGACGTGCTGACACTGTTAAGGCCGTCAAGTACCCGTTGCAGGGTGTGCGGTATGGTGGGCAGATCCTCTATTTTTTCAAGACGTTTTACAACGGAGATGGCCATTGGGTTATTCCTTGATTGATATGCGCAAAAACCAGGGATTCAATCTCTTTTTCTATATCGACGGTTCAGGGAAGTGACTTAAGCGGTAAAGGATATTCTGCTCCTTAAACTTCCAGTCCGCGGGGTCGATAAGGGATTAGAGAACAATAAAAAATCGTGGGAATGAAACACGTAAAGAGAAACATTAATTGAGAGGGCACCGCCCATGTCAGACTTAGTATTGACTGCCCCGGTACTTGAGGAGGCCAGAAGCCAGATTGAAAATGCGCTGATCAAGGCCGGGGTCCATACAGTACTTCTCATAGACGAAGCGGGCAACATTGTAGCGAGTTGCGGAGCGGAATCGGAACGGCTGGACACAACGTCCCTTGCCGCTCTGGCCGCGGCAAATTTTGGTGCCACTTCCCAGATGGCAAAACTCATTGGAGAGGATGATTTTTCCCTGCTGTTTCATAAGGGCAAGAAGGACAGCATCCATTTCGCCAGGGTCGGGGGCAATCTGATACTTATTACCATATTCGGAGACGATGTCTCCCTTGGGCTGGTAAGGTTAAGGGTGGCTCAGTTGGCCGAGACCATCAGAGGAGTTTTTGGATTCGAAAGTTGAGCTATGGCACTTATTGATCTCAGTAAAAAAGAGGTGCACTGTAAGATTGTTTACTATGGTCCTGGCCGCTGCGGGAAAACCACCAATCTGCTCTATATCTATAATGCCATGAACAGCGCGGCCAGGGGAAAGATGCTTACCATAGAGACCAAGGGAGACAGAACGCTTTTTTTTGATCTGCTTCCTCTTAATCTGGGCAAGGTGAATGGTTTTGACATTCGCATACAATTATACACCGTGCCCGGTCAAACCATATACGAGGCCACACGCAAGCTGGTGCTTAAAGGCGTTGACGGGCTGGTGTTTGTGGCAGACTCCCTTAAGGTAAGGCAGAACAAAAACATCGAAAGCATGGATGATCTCAGAAGAAACCTCAGGGAACACAACCTGGGGATGAACGAGATACCCATAATACTTCAATATAACAAGCGTGATCTTGCCACTACCCCCATTCCCACCCTGACGGTGGAAGAGCTGGAACACGATCTTAATCAGGAATTGAAAACCAGGGGTTTTGAGGCTGCAGCAACAAAGGGAATCGGGGTGTTTGAAACCCTGAAGGAAATCAGCAAACGCACGGTCAGGTATGTGGTAAGCAAGCATCTGATGCCTGGAAGTCGTTAGGCAGCGTCCTTCATAAAGGAGAACGGTTATGGGCCAGTCGGACAAGCTCCCTGATACAGAAAATTTCACCAGAGAGGTGGAAGACGTAATAGATGATCTTTTCGCCCCTTCAAAGACCATTGAAATTGATCCCCTTACTAATGAAATAAAGGAAGTGGACAGGGCTCCCGAGCGATCTCCGGACGAATTGTCTCTGGAGCCGGACACTGCCGTGGAAAAAGGGGAGGATGTTCATCCGTCTGAAAATGAGGCGCCGGCAGTGGAGGAAGAAACAGCATCTTCTACCTCCGGGCCGGTTGAGTTTGACCTGGATCTGGAACTTGAGCTTGAACCCGAGCCCGAATCAGGGCCGGAGTCCTCTGTTCAGCAGGCATCGGGCAGTGAGGCGGCGGAAAAGGATTCAGACGGCCTTTTGAACCAGATACAGCAGGCAATATGGACTCTTGAATGGGAGGTCACGGAAGAAAGTGTACGAAATCTGAAGGACATGCTCAAAGGCCTTGATGGCAGCGCCACATCCTCTGATCCCGGGTTTGGCCAGGTGGTCAGTGAAATGATCCAGGTGCTGAGCGATATGGAGCGGGACGCGGAAAATGTCCCCACCTCGGCTCCCGTGGCCCTTAAGAAGGGGGTTGAATATCTTATGGCCTCGGCTGCCGGTGAGTCGGGTCCGGACAAGTTGCGCGAGCTTTTTGATCACGCGGTTTCCGAGCTGAGCGCCGCTTTTGCGAGCCAAGAAGAAATATGTGAAAGCCCTGCCTCTGGCCCTGACACAGGCGAACAAATGGAAACCCTGGATCTGGAAATCGAGATGGAACCGGAGTCCGAATCAGAGCCGGAAACGAAACCGGAACATGAATCCACCGGGCCTCAAGTGAGCGGAAAGGCTCAGGCGGAAACGATGGCACCGGTTCCTGCCGGCTCGGGGAGATTATCACAGGCGCAACAAAGGTCTTCAGCTGGTCTGTCTGTTGAGACGCCAGACGAGCCTGAGCAAATACCTGTCAGGGAAGAAAAGGAATCATCAAAGATACTTAATGAACATCTAAATACGTTGCGTGACTGCGTACGCCGTATTCGTCCTGTGGAAGACCTGCTGGCCAGAACCAGGGGGATGGCAAAACTTCAGGTTTTTCTTGGAGATCTCAGGACTCGTCTTGAAAGACAGATTGAGCTACTTGAGCATGGGCCGGCCAGAGGAGTCCCTGTGGCGCAGGTTCCATCAGGGGGGAATGAAACCGTAGAGGTCGTTCCGGGTGAGGCTCAGGAGGTAAAACGGGCGGAAACGAACCGGCCCGGTTCTGAATCCAGGGGGCAGGAGGAGGGAAAATGTCCCTGGAGGGAGCTGTTCCTTGCCAGGAGAGGGCGCATTACAGTTGGGCTCATCATGGAGGAGGTTGCCTTTCATGGAACCGTTCCCTTTTGGGCCGGCTCCGGCCTTCTGAATCAGGAAAAAGTCATTCTCAAACAGCTGAAACCATGGCCCTGGTCAAAATTGAGCTCCATGGTTCAGGGAAGCCTTCTGGCTGTAAAGGAGGAAGACCTGGCACAAATGGAGGTGCCGGTACTGAATTTAAACGATCCTGCCTCAAAAGCGGAGAGAGGCCGTAACGTGGTAATCCTGAGTCAGGGGGAAAAAACCGCGGCTATCTTCCTGGATTCCGAACCGGATTATTTCAGCCTGAAGGCAGAGCACACCTATAAAGCCGCGGATGCGGAAGGTTTTCTGGAAGGGGTGTTAAAAGTGGATGGCAATACTATCCACATCATATCCGTGGCCGGGATGAAATGAACAAAGCCTAAGGTTTAAGGAGTTTGCAAGTGCAAGAAGCCGATATACAAAACAGGCTTTTAGAGGCCGATCTTTATCTCAACCAGGGGCTGGCTGAGGAGGCCAGGGCCGTGTACAAAAAGATTTTGGCCGAGCTTGGGGATAAGGATGAGAAACTCAGTGAAGAATTGAGAGACCGAATCGGGAAATTGAAAGAGCAGGGTAATGCTGAATCCCCTGGCAAAGATTCAACCGAGGAATCAGATTCCCATATTGAGGAACAAAAGAGATTTGAAAGCTGCCTTGGCCTGATAGAAGCCGGGTTTCATAATGAGGCCATAGATGAATTAAAGGCCCTGCTGGACACGGGGTTTAATCCCGGTCTCGTAAACACCAAGATAGCGGAGTGTTATCTACGGCTGGACATGCCCTTTGACGCGCTTGATCATTTTGAGGATGCCCTTAACGCCCCGGATCTTTCTGTTCATGACCGGTTGGAATTATTATATCAGGTTGCCCTCTGTCATGAGAAAACCGGTGCGGTTGCCCTGGCAATCGAGGCGCTGAACGAGATCAAACGCCTGGACCCCTCATACAGGAATGTGTCTCAGCGCCTGGAGCAGCTAACGCAGACCGCTCAAAAGTATGGACGGTTTTACTATCTTATCAGAAATGGGTTTTTGTCGGATGAACAGCTTGAAAGAGCCAAGGAAATGGCCAAGCAGAGCAAAAAATCCATTGAGAGTACCCTGCTGAACCAGTTTGGTATAGACAAGGCCGATCTTGGTAGATCGCTCAGCGAATATTATAAGTGTCCCTTTGTTGAATTTAACGAGATGGAGCTTTCTTCCACTCCCTCTTGTATCCACGGGATAAAGGAACATTTTTTCCGCAGTAACTGCTGCGCTCCAATCAGGGAGAAGGCCGGCGCCCTTCTCGTTGCGGTGGATAACCCTCAGGACCTGGTAAAGATAGATAATATAAGGCGGGTCCTCAAGGCAAAAAGCTTTGAATTCGCCGTGGCACTCAAGGAAGACATAGACAAGTTTACGGATTATTTCTATGGAAAGTATTCCATCGGGGGTGAGGAAGACGATGTCTTTGAACATCTCGAGCTGGTGGAAGAAGAGGAAGATACGTTCGAAGAAGAGGAAGAGGTCGTATCTGACGCGGATAGCGTAGTTGTGCAGATGGCCAACAAAATTATCGAGGACGCCTATGTCCGTCAGGCATCGGACATACACATGGAGTCCATGAGTGGCAAAAGGGGAGTCCTCATCAGGTTCCGCATTGACGGCGACTGCGTGCGATATCAGACAATTCCATATAATTACAAAAAGGCCCTTATTTCAAGAATCAAGATTATGTCCAACCTTGATATAGCCGAGAAACGGTTGCCCCAGGATGGAAAAATCAAATTCAGAATACGCTCTGGAAAGGTGATCGAGCTTCGTGTGGCAACCCTGCCCACAACCGAGGGAAACGAAGACGTGGTTCTGAGGATCCTGGCGTCTTCCGAGGCCATGCCACTTGACAGAATAGGGCTTCTGGATGAGAGCCTTGCCACCTTAAAAGGTCTTCTTGAAATGCCTTATGGCCTTATGCTCGTGGTGGGGCCTACTGGATCTGGTAAAACCACCACGCTTCACGCGGCCCTTGGATATATCAACAGGCCCAACAAAAAGATCTGGACGGCCGAGGATCCTGTTGAAATCATGCAGGACGGCCTGAGGCAGGTTCAGGTCCGTCCAAACATAGATCTGACCTTTGCCCGTGTGTTGAGGGCGTTTCTGAGGGCGGACCCCGACGTGATAATGGTTGGTGAGACCCGCGACGAGGAAACGGCAAACACAGTGATAGAGGCCTCTCTTACGGGCCACCTGGTATTTTCAACCCTTCATACCAATTCTGCTCCGGAAACAGTGACAAGACTTCTTGGCATGGGCATGGATCCCTTTAATTTCGCGGACGCCCTGTTGGGTGTTCTTGCCCAGAGGCTTGTAAAGCGTCTTTGTTTCAAGTGCAAGGAGGCCTATGAGCCGGATGAAGAGGAAAAGGCGCTTCTGATAGAACAGTTCGGGCATCATCCCTCAAATCCCCTGACAATGGAACAGCTGAATGGGATAACCCTTTACCGGCCCAAGGGATGTTCTGTATGCAACCAGACCGGATATAAGGGAAGGCTTGCCATCCATGAACTCCTGGTTGCTGATGACGGACTGAGAAAGCTCATCCAGAAAAGGAGACCTGTGGGAGAGATAAGGGATCATGCCCTGGCGAATGGAATGTTGACCCTTAAACAGGATGGTATCATCAAGGTCCTTAAAGGAGATACTGACCTCAAGCAGGTCAGGGCGGCCTGCATAAAGTAAGGTGCGAAGCACCTACTTAGAATAAAGGTTTGGTTAACCGTTGAGGCGGGCTTGCACGGTAATTCTTTACTCTATGACCGAGACCTTAAAGCGTTTGATCTCCTTCTCCATTTCGCGGGCCTTGGACAGCATGTCTTCCATCGAGGTCAGCGCTCCCTGCGCGCCTTCAGCATTTTGAGCCGCTACTTCCGCCATTTCCGCCATAAGCTGCTGGAGTTTTGAGCTGCGTTCCCTCTGCATGGATGTCCTGTTTGTAATTTCAGAAGAGTTATCCACGACCTTGGCGATTGTTTCAACTGCGGTTTTGGTAGTAAGGCTGCTGGAATTTGCGGCGCCCGTGATCTGTTCACTGAGTTCCATGAGCTTTTTAATGGATTTCTCGGCCTCTGAACGCCTTACCGCCTGTTCTTCCGTCATATCCACGATGCTGCTGGCAAGGGCCTTGAGTTCATCCGTGGATTGCAGGAGGCCCTGGGTATCCGATGCCTGCTTGGCCGATACCTCGGACATGCGGGTGGTAACCTCTGCTCCGGTCTGCACGGCCTGAAGAATTTTTCCCAGGGCATTAGCGCTTTCCCTGGTAAACTGCATTCCCTTTTCAACATTCCTGGCGCTTTCTTCAATAAGAGCCTCGATTTCCTTGGTGGATTCAGTGGTTCTTTCGGCCAGTTTCCGGATTTCCTCTGCGACCACTGCGAATCCTCTGCCGTGCTCACCCGCCCTGGCCGCCTCTATGGACGCGTTAAGCGCCAGCAGGTTTGTCTGCTCCGCAATGTCCGAAATAAGATCCACGATTTCCTTGACCTGTTCAGAGCTTTGTGCAATTGCCTCCATGCCCTTGACCGTCTGTTCCATGGCCTTGCCACCTTCCCTGGCGCTGGACATTGCGGCCTGTGCCTGCTCTGCGGCCTCCCTGGACTGGTCCGCCACGTCCTGGAGCTCGGCTGCCATCCTGTGAAGGGATTCTGTCGTCTTGGTGGCGGCCTCTGACTGGGCCACGGCCCTGGCCTGGACCTCTTTGGCCGTGTTTCCCATGGCTGCCACGGTCTCAGCCGTTCTGTGCGCGCTTTCTTTGTTGTCGTTGGATATTTCAGTGATTCTTTTGCTGGTTTTTGCCATTTCCTCGATGACCTGGGCGGCTTCCTGGGCCAGACGGGCCGAAGACTCGGCGTGCACCGCTACCTCAGAGGCAGTTTTCCCCATGACGGCAACCCGTTGCATGACATCTTTCGCCGCTTCTGCCTGGGATGTCGCGTCTTTTCCTATTCGGGTCGCGACATCATGCACTTCCTGGCTGGCGGCGGCAAAATTTCCTGTTGCCTGGATCATGTTTCTGAAGGTGGCCTGGAGTTTGTCCAGGAATTTATTCACCGTTTCGCACATCTGCCCGATCTCATCACCGCTTTTCACCTTGAGGCGTTTTGTGAGATCCAGTTCCTGGGCCGTGCGGCTCAAAAGTGTGGCGGCCTCCACCACGGGGTTGGCCACGCTCTTGTCCATGAGATAGGCAACCACTAACAGGAACAGAAAAATTAATGAATCGGCAATGAATACATGTCTGGACAGGCCTTTCAGGGCGCTGAATAAAGCTGATCTGGGTACCTCAACCACGGCTGTGAGCCCGGGAAGCCTGAGGCCGTTTCCGGGAGTAATCTCCATCTTTGAGGCAATAAATTCCTTTTCCGGCCCCACCGGTATAAACCTGCCTTCTGGCTTTAAAAGCCCTTCCCGCGCGTTGGCGGCCAGCGATTCGCCAATATGGCGCGATTCGGGATGCAGAAAATAGCGTCCGGAACCGTCTATAATATAGGCTGTGCCGGCCATGTTTCTCAGCCCCTGTATGGTGGTTTCAAGTATCCCGTTAAGGTATTTCCAGGACAGAAAGGCTGTTATCGTCCCGGTAACCCGGCCCAGCTTGTTAAGCGGGGCCTGCATGACGATGGCCCACTCTGAATCAGAGCCTTTTCCCTGACTTTTGAGCCCGGTCCACCTGACAGGGCCAAGGAGTCTTACACTGCCATTTTCAGGTATGCCGAACCAGTTTGTTTTACTGAGATCCAGTCCTGTGTATCCATTGCTGCTGGCAGAAAGGATTTTGCCCTCCCGGTTTGTAATAAAAAGTGCCTGATAATATGGATACTGGTCCACCAGATCCCTTAACAGCCTGCCTGAGGCGGGCTGGGGCATGCCAGTTTCAACGGTCTGCCTTACCGCCTCCATGGTGCCGTATGTCCTTAAATCATTTGCCCGGTCGTTCAGAAAAATCGAAATTTTGTCGGCAAGCGCCCTGGAATTTTCTTCAAGGGTCTGTTCCCCCTGGCTGCGCAGGAGGTCACGCTGAACAAAATACAGATACCCCTGGGCGGCAATAGTAACTACCATGACCATGAAGATTATTGCCAGGGCCTTGGTTTGAATGGGCCAACTGCCAGTACTCTTAAACCTGCCTTTCATCAGGTTGCCTCCTTGACAAGATGGTTCTCCGGCACTGTTTCAGGGATGGTTTTGCCAGTGGCGGCAAGGCTCTGAAAAAGTCCGTGGATATCGAGAACATTGATTTTGGTGCCTGTATCAATTGTGCAGACACCCTGTACATATGGGCCTGGCTCGATGGATTCATCATCACCGAGAAAAACCCCCTGAACAACTTTCATGATGCTGTCCACCATGAGACCAAGGCTGTCCCCCTTGTATGAAAGCAGCAGGATCCTGGGCGATTTGTTTATGCTGTCGTTCGAAAGAAGCAGCTCTGCTCCCCTGATGACAGGCACAATGTTTCCCCGCACGTTTATCAACCCGGCCACCAGGGGATGGGCATTGGGAAGGAAGCCTATATCTTTTGAGGTAATTACATGATCGACCCATTTAAGGCGCACCCCCCAGGTTGTGCCTTGAATTTCAAACAGGACCAGATTCATTGTTGTTTTCCATTGTGAAGGTTTCCGAAATCATAACCCGCCCGTGGCGTGACCATTTGTTTTGAGCGTTGCAAACGGGGTTAAACCCGGATATTTACTTTTTTGATTATCGGAAACCGGTAGAAAAACTTTAGTGGTCGGACATTGGGACAAGGGGGCACCTGGCAAGGGGGATATATTCAGCACCGGCAGGGGAAAGCCGGCTTTGAAATACGGTGACCGCTGTCACTTCAACCGGGCCAAGGGATATCCCTGCCCTCAAAAATTCCCTGATAAAATCCCGTGAAGACGTGCCCTTTATCCTGGCAAGGGTGAGGTGGGGCCTGAACTCCCTGGTTTCACGGGCAAAACCCGCCTCTTCCATCACGGATTCCATGTCCGCGTGAAGATTTCTGATGGCATACAGGTCACCGGCAACCCCTATCCATAAAACCCTTGGGCGCCGGGGTGTGGGGAAAACACCCGTGCCCTTAAAATTTAAAACAAAGGTATGATGCCTTGAACAGCACGCCCTGGCCGCGGTAATTACCTGCCGGACGCGTTGCCTTGGAATTTCTCCCAGGAATTTCAGGGTAAGGTGTATCCCGTCGGGACGGACCCATTTTATTTTTGGGGCCAGCGGCTTCCATCCGGTCTGTTCCCTTCCCAGGTTTTCAGTGATCTTACCGGGCAGTTCTATAGCCAGGAACGTACGAATCATAACGAAGATACCTTCTCAGCCAGTCCAGGGCGGTCTCCGCGGCAAGGTCCTGGACCATGTGCCTGCGTCCGGGGAAGAAGAAGCGTTCCGCCACGGTTTTTTCCGGGGTGCTCAGTGCGATGTATACCGTTCCAACCGGTTTGTCCGGCGTGCCCCCTTCTGGGCCCGCTATGCCTGTGACCGCCAGGCCGAAATCAACTCCTGACCGCTCTCTTACTCCCTGCGCCATGGCTATGGCCGTGGGCCGGCTGACCGCACCGTGGCGCCTGATGGTTGCGGCAGGCACGCCCAGCAGGTACTCTTTTGACCTGTTGCTGTATGTGACCACTCCGTGCTCAAACCAGTGCGAACTGCCGGGTACCCTGGTAACCCGGTGACCTATCAGTCCCCCGGTGCATGATTCCGCCAGGGCCAGCATGCTTCCCCGCTCTGTCAGCAGCCTTCCGAGCACGTCCTCAAGGGTTTCGTCGTCAAGGGCGATCACATAATCTCCAAGCAGGGCCTCCACCTTTTCACACATCCCGAAAAATGCCTGGTTTACATCGGGACCGTGTTCTCCTTTAAGTGTTACGGTGATATGCACCTCCGGAAAGTTGGGATAGTAGCCGATGCTGAACCCTTTTGCGTCCGCCTCCAGTGATTCAAGCATCTCGTTTACCTCGGTCTCCTGAAGGCCGAACACCTTGAAGGTGCGCTGCCTGATGGTAAGGCCGTGGTCAAGCATCTGGCTTAATCTTGGTATTACCTGGTTTATCATGTGGTCTTCAAGCTGTTTTGGCACGCCTGGCAGGAAAAACAGGGGTACTTTTTCATGCACAATGAGATATCCCGCAGCGTGTCCCCTGGGGTTGAGGAATTCAGCCCCCTGGGGAAGCATTGCCAGTTTTCTCTTGAACCTGGGTGAACTCAGGCCGCAATGGCATTCAGGAGATTCGAGCCTGTCCATTATGGCCTGGTTGACCACCAGGGGGCGGCCCAGCACCCTTGAAACCACCTCGTTTGTGATATCGTCCTCTGTGGGGCCAAGTCCTCCCGTGATGATTACAAAGCCGGATCTTTTGATGGCCGCGAGCAGACAATCCTCGATGTTTTCAGGATCGTCACCAACAGCCGTGATCCGGCTCACGGGATAACCGGCTGAAAAGAACTGTTTCGCCGCAAAGGTGCTGGTGGTGTTGAGTACCTTGCCCGAAATGAGCTCGTCACCGATGGCTATGATTTCACCAAACATGAAGGCCCTCCAGTATCCTCCAGGATAGATTGCACATAACACCGGCGGCCACATCGTCCATGACCACTCCCAGGCCCGTCGGCCTGACCCTTTCTAACTGTCTTACCGGAAAGGGCTTGAATATGTCAAAGAATCTGAACAGAAAAAAGGCGGCCACAAGCGGTATGCCCCCCCCGGATATTCCCGCAAGGCCAATGGACATGCCGGCTATCTCGTCAATTACCACCTGGGAAGGGTCCTCGTCGCCCAGGAGTTCGCAGGCCCTTTGCGACGAGAAAACCGCCAGCGCCACAAGGGCCAGCAGGGCGGCAAGCTGGTATGGCCAGAGAAGGGGCCTGATGGCCAGATACACGGCAAAACCCCACAGGCTGCCCCATGTGCCCGGCGCCCACGGTATGCGGCCTACCATGGCCCCTGTTGCCAGAAAAAGCGCTGTACGGTCATAAATGGTGGACATCAGCCTTTCTCCCCGGGTTCAAATGTCTGTTTTCCGGCCTTTGTCACCTCTGAAAACACCAGCTCAATGGGCAGTTTTTCCCGTTTTGCCACGAGCAGGCAGTCATCATATTCCGGGGCAAGTACTTCCCTTCCGCCAGGTCTCGTGATGAGTTTGGCCCTTACCTTTCCCCATTTTGTCCTGACAGTTCCTTCCTGCCTGGGGATCTTGAACCTCATGCATTTCGTTATCCTTACCCCGGTAGAGGTGGAATGTTCCAGTATCAGGCGGCTTATCTCCTGTTCCATTCCCCATTTCGCTATCACGGTCAATTCAACCCCGGGCCGGCCTTTTTTCATCTGGATGGGGCATATGGCAACGTCCAGCGCGCCGGTCTCAAAAAGGCGCTGAACCAGGGGCTGGTACCACTGCGGATTCATGTCGTCGATATGGGTCCGTATCTCCATTATTCCCTGTTCGGCCGGCAGGCTGGATTCCCCGGTCCAGACGCGAAGCAGGTTTGGGCCTGTTTCAAGATCCCGTGCGCCCGCCCCGTAACCCGCGGCTTTTATGGTCATCTCGGGAAACGAATCGAACCGGCCTGCCAGGATCTTTACAAGGGCAAGGCCTGTGGGGGTTACAAGCTCCCTGTCAACGTCCACTCCGTAGGCGGGCACGCCCCTTAAAAGTTCGGCACAGGCAGGTGCAGGAAGCGGAATGGGGCCATGGGCGCTTCCGATCCAGCCCCTCGGTACGGGAAGCGGGGAGCAGGCCACCTCATCGACCCCCAGGAAATCAAGCCCTGATATGACGCCCGTAATATCCACAATGGTATCCACCGCTCCTATTTCGTGAAAATGCACCTTTTCCGGGGCCACCCCGTGCGCCCTGGCTTCAGCTTCTGCAAGCACGGTAAAGACATCCAGGGTCTTTCTTTTTAAATCGGGAGAGATCCCCGCTTTTTCGATGATAGGGGTTATGTGTCTGATGGTTCTAAGCGGTTGGGCCTGTCCGGAAATGATCTTTACCTGTATGCCGCGAAGGCCCTTTCTCCGGACCTCGGAGGCCCGGACTTCTACGCCTTCAAGGCCGAGCCTGCGCGGGAGTGATTCAAGTTCCCCGATGGGCCAGCCCAGGTCAAGCAGGGCCCCAAGAAGCATGTCTCCGCTTATACCTGAGAAGCAGTCAATGTATGCAGTCAACATGTTTTTTACTCCTGGATAGCGCGTTGCTCCACCCACGCGTAGATCTTTTCACGGTAATACCAGGCGGGGCCGCCTATTAAAAGGGTGAAGAGCAGCAGCATGAATACCCCCAGGAAATTTCCCTCAAAGACCTGTGCGCCCTGCAGGGTGAGCATAAAGGTGCCGGGCATGCGTCCAAGAACCATGATAATAAAGAATGCCTGCCATGGCATGCGGCTCAGGCCCAGGAGATAGCATAGAAAATCCTTGGGAAAGCCTGGCAGGAGAAACAGCATGAAACACAGGAATATTCCCTGATGTTCCATGAGGTTCTCGAATTTTTTATAGTAACTGGAGCGCTTCAGCCAGTTTCTTATCAGTCGCCTGAATTGCCTGGCAATCCAGAAGGCGCCAAGGGACCCAAGGGTGAGTCCCGCGGTGGCGTAAAAAAAGCCCATCCATTCCCCGAAAAAAAAACCTCCAAGGAGGCCCGTGGCCTCGCCTGGAATTGGGGATACAATCACCTGTAGCGCCTGGAGCAATATGTAGGCAACGGGGGCAAGTGGGCCAAAGGAGAGGATAAAATCCCTGATGGCCTCACGGTGCTCAAAAAGCGATATGATGCTGTAGAACAGGAGAGAGAGCTGGTCCCTTGATATCCAGGCCAGGTATGCCAGGAGGCCCATTGACAGAAACAGGTATGGCCACAGGCGGAGAACGCGGCTCTTTATCAGGTTTCCGGGCAGTTCCCGTTCCAGCTTCTTTGAATGATGTTGTCCTTTCTCCATCTCCAGTCATCCTTGGAGGGGTAGTCAAGGTTAAAATGTCCCCCTCTGCTTTCCTTGCGCCTGCTGGCGGCAATAATTATGAGTTCCGCTACCTGGGCCAGGTTTCTCAGTTCAATAAAGTCCCTGGTAAGAATATAGTCCCAGTAATGCTGATTAATCTCTTCCAGGATAGGAATGAGCCGTTTCCTGGCAAGGCCAAGCCTCTTTTGCCCCCTGACTATTCCCACGTAGTCCCACATGAGTCGTCTTATAACGTCCCAGTTATGTGATATGAGCACCCCCTCTTCCAGGTCCACCGCGCCTCCTGATTCCCAGGGAGGCGCTGATATCTTTGGCAGGGCCTTAAGGTCCATAAGTAGCTGTTCTATTTTTAAATAGGCCTGGTGGGCCATAACCAGGCCCTCCAGCAGGGAGTTGGACGCCAGCCTGTTTGCCCCGTGAAGGCCTGTACAGGCCGTCTCTCCAACTGCGAACAGGCCGGTCATGTCTGTATGGGCGAACTGGTCCGTGACCACGCCTCCGCACATATAATGGGCCGCCGGGACAACGGGTATGGGTTCTTTTGTAATGTCAAAGCCGTAATTCAGGCATGTCCTGTAGATGTTGGGAAAGCGTTTTTTTACGAAGTCGTCCGGCCGGTGGCTGATGTCCAGGTACACGTATTCCTTGCCGCTTCTTTTCAGCTCTCTGTCAATGGCCTTGGCCACAAGATCCCTGCATGCCAGTTCCTTTCTGACAGGATCGTATTTTTCCATAAACGGCTTGCCGTCAAAGTCATACAGCCTGGCTCCCTCTCCCCTGAGGGCCTCGGAGATGAGAAAATTTTTGGCCTTGGGGTGGTACAGACAGGTAGGATGAAATTGAACGAATTCCAGGTTGGCGATCCGCACTCCTGCCCTGTAGGCCATAGCGATTCCGTCGCCTGTTGCTACATCAGGGTTGCTGGTGTAGAGATAAATTTTTCCCGCCCCGCCTGTTGCCAGTATGGTCACCAGGGAGCGGAAAGTGTGTACGGCTCCCGTGGATACTTCAAGCACATAGGCCCCCAGGCATCTTTCCTTTTCCCTTGATTCAGACCAGTCCCTTATGATCTTGCACTGGGTAATGAGGTCAACGGCGATATAGTCCTCCAGCACCTCTATCCGGGGATTGTCCATCACCCTTTCAACGAGAACCTTCTGGATGTTCTGCCCTGTGAAATCTCCTGCATGCACTATACGGCGGCGGCAGTGCCCTCCTTCCCTGCCAAGATCAAGCTGGTCCGGGTCGGACGCGCTTTTTGTGAACTGTACTCCCAGCTCCTGCAGTTCCCTGACCCTCTCAGGTGCCTGAGTAACTATAAGTTTTACTATATCTTCATGACACAGCCCGTCGCCTGCCCTAAGGGTGTCAAATTCGTGAAGTTCAAAGCTGTCATCCGAAGACATTACGCAGGCTATGCCTCCCTGGGCGAGGTTGGTGGCAGTCTGTGTCCGCCCTTTCTTGGTAAGGACCGTGACCTTGCCAAGCCTGCTCAATTTAAGGGCAAGGCTCAAACCGGCAATGCCGCTTCCTATTATGAGAAAATCCGTTGACAGTTCCATGGGCATCAGGCCTCGTTTTCCGAAAGAATCCGGGATATAGGCCCGAATATATCCGGGAAACGCAGTTCCATTTCCGGCAGAAGAAGGAGCATGATCTCCCTCATGGATGGATCCGCCGCGCGGGACGCCCTGAGCCGCAGGATGTGCATCCATTCTCCGAGGGTGGCATGCACCATTATCTCGGTTTTGCAGGAGTTGGGCAGCACGGTTCTTGCCGCCTGTGGAGAGCCTGTTTCAAGCAGCCTCAGGTAGATTTTTTCAGCCAGTATCATGGCCTCTTCCCAGAGGTTGTATTCGGGCGTTTCCTTCTTGTAGAAACAGGGCTTAACAAAGCTTACTCCGCCTCCAAACCTGGGTTCCCCGTACCTGCAGTATCTCTGGGATTCCTGAAGATAAGAGGCCACCCTGTGCCGGACAAGCTCATGGGTAACCGCACGGTTTACCGTGAAGTGTATCAGAAGCGTCCTGTGTTTGATCAGCTGATCCAGGGGGAGAGAGTTTATTTCGTCAGGGGATAATATCCCCACATTGACGCCATCCTGGGGGATCCAGCCCCTTTTCGGCGTAAGATCCTGGAAAAGGGGTGGAAGCCACTCTGTAAGGACGGGCATCACGGCCTTGACCAGCTTGAGGTCCCTGCTGTTCCTGGCAAGATCCCTGAATGAACGGGGATTGCCCGAGAGGATATAACGTTTCCTGTCTATCCGGTCCGCCTGGCAGAAACGTGGAATCCGCTCGAAAAATTTGTGCATGATGGTTTCGCTTTCCACCTCAACCCTGAGGACAATCTGGGCCATTTCCAGGACCGATTCATGGCCCCGCTTGATGATGCCGCTGATAAAGGGCACTGCGGATTCCGGTGTTATTTTGTCTTCGCTCTTGTAGCAGACCCTGCCGCACCTTTCTATCTGTTCCAGCACACGCCCCTGCTGAAAGTATTCATCCAGGATTTCAAAATCGGGATTAATGACTTTCATTTGATTTCTCCTGTAAGGTTAAATGGTTACTGTGAAAATACAATGTTAAATGGTAAATTCTGAATGTTAAATTAAGGTGCCAGGTTATTATGTCTTTCTGAATTTAATGAAAATTTGTTTGCCGCAATCTACAATTCGCCATTTATCATTTAGCATTTTCATGCTCTGGGGTGCAAAGCACCATTTGGCATGAAGGTTCATATTCATGGCTGAAAAGTATACAGAATCCGTGATGCTAATGCATCAGGTTTATCGCGGAGGACGTATTCCCGTTTGCCCCGCTCGCCACAAAACGCAAGTTTTCCCCCGATTCACCATTCACAATTCACCATTCACAATTAAAAATTAAAAATTCACAATTAAAAATTCACTAATTCCCATTTCCCCTCCTTCCCGAAGGATGCAGCCTTATTATGGTGTTCCGCCATGACATCTTCAGGTTGATTTTAAGCAGTACCGGGAGGGGAAGTGGGCGGGTGACCACCTCCACCCTGCCGTTCTTGATGGCCTGGATGACGGCCTCAGGATGAGGCTCGGCATCGATCAGGGAGTAGGTGGTGTGAAACTGGAGACGCTGATGGGCGTCAGAGGTGCCAACCATGGGAAGGCCATATTGCCTGGCCACCCGTATTGCCTTTTTGTTAAAGTCAATGAAGCGGCTGTAGAAGTGGCAGTGTTCAATGGCGTCAAAGAGCTGTATGTGTTTTATCAGCTCGTTTCCGAGTGCGAGATGGCTGGGATAAAAGGGGTGCGGGGCAATGACCAGGCTGTTCCGGGTCCTGACCCTGGCAAGGCTTTTCATATCCGAGCGCGAGATGTCTTCAAAGGCGAGGTTGTACAGGAGGACGTGCCGTTTGCGTATGGAGGCCTCCATGCCGGGAATCAGCACGATTCCCCGTTCCGCGGCGTAATCCCGCAGGTATTTACTGTAGCAAACCTGGTTGTGGTTGGTGATGGCAAGGACCGAGTAGCCCAGTTCATGCGCCCTGTCTATGAGTTCTTTGGCGGTGTAAAGAATCAGGTCTTCAGGGTCTTCCGCCGTATGGATATGTAGATCAGCCTTGAGTCTTTTCATGTCTGTCCTGCCGGTTCCCCGGGTATCCGGGACGCCCGGGCCGGATCAATGCGGGTTTCTCCTGATACGGATCCGGTAGAGTATTGGAGACAGGATAAGTTCCAGGAGGGTGAACACAATCACGATGCCCAGCACCTCTTCCATGGAAATATACAGCTCTTCCCTGAGAAGATACAGGGGTAAGCTCGATTCGAGTCCCTGATCGAGCCCGATTGCCTTCTGCCCGCTCCTTTTACCGAGCCGTCGTTTTATGAAGCTGGATATGAGGTCCCCTGCCATGGACCAGCACGCAAGTTTTGCCCCGAGGATCGGTCCGGCATATGTAAGGGATGCCGCGGCCGAGGTGCCCGCCACGGCAAAGACAAGACCTCTCCATGTCTTGTGCGGGCCAAAGACGGGTTTGCGGTCAGGCCAGATGAAACCGAGATCAATGGGGGCGGCGAACCGATCCTTTAAGGCAAGCCTGCCCAGGATGGGTAAAAAATTGCACCAGCCAAGAAGCGCTAAAAGGATAATGTCCCTGGTCAGGATAGGCCACATCTCAGAGAACCAGCCTTTTTTCCTCCTTCATCCGGTGGTCAAGGTAGAAGAGAATGGGCACCACCATCCTGGAAAACAGCGTGGCCGCGACCTCGCCTGCCATGAGCGAGATGGCAAGGCCCTGGAATATGGGGTCAAAGAGTATCACAATGGAACCCACTATCACTGCCGAGGATGTTAGAAGCATGGGCCTGAATCTTACTGCGCCCGCGTCGATCACTGCCTCTTCAAGGGGCATTCCTTCCCCGAGCCTGAGTTCGATGAAGTCCACCAGTATTATGGAGTTCCTGACCACGATTCCAGCGCCGGCTATGAATCCGATCATGGATGTGGCGGTAAAGAAGGCGCCCATCATGGCATGGGCCGGGATAATGCCAATAAGGGACAGCGGAATGGGGGAGAGGATGATAAGGGGCACGGAGTATGACCGGAACCACCCCACCACCAGAATAAATATGAGGACTATCACCACGGCAAAGGCCCCTCCCATGTCGCGGAATACCTCGTAGGTGACATGCCATTCCCCGTCCCATTTCATGGACCAGTGCGTGGTGCTGAATGGCTGATGGGTATAGAAGATCTCAAGATGGCCTCCATCGGGGGTCCTGAGTTTTTCAATCTTTTTGTCCATGTTGAGTATGGCGTATATGGGGCTTTCCTCCACCCCTGCCACATCTCCCGTGACATATACCACTGGCTTTAGGTTTTTATGGTAAATCGGGTGGTCTATCACGGTCTTTTTTATTTTGGTCAGTTCCGCCAGGCTGACAAGCATGCCACGGGACGAACGCACTCTTATGTTTTTGAGGTCGGGCAGGGAGGATCGTTCCTGCAGGGGAAGCCGGACGATTATGGGCACAGCTTCTTTTTCCTCTGGCAGATGCAGAAGCCCCACCCTGCTGCCCGCTACCGTGGCTTTGAGTACCTGAAGGACCCGTGCCGGATCAATCCCCAGGGCAAGGGCCCTGTCCCTGTCCACGGTGAACCGGTACTCGGTCTGCGGATCATTCATGTACCAGTCCACATCGACCACGCCGTTTGTGTTCTCAAAGATTTTTTTGACATTCCTGGCAAGCTGTATCTGTTTTTCATAGTCCGGGCCATAGATTTCTGCCACAAGTGTCTGTAACACGGGAGGACCCGGAGGGATTTCCGCCACCTTTATTCTGGCCCCGTATTTTTCCGCCACCCGGTCCAGCAGGGGCCTTACCCTTTTTGCTATGGGATGGCTCTGTTCATTTCTCATGTCTTTTGGCAGGAGATTGACCTGGATATCCGCCACGTTTGGCCCCCGCCTGAGGTAGTAGTGCCTTACCAGACCGTTAAAGTTGAACGGGGCCGAGGTTCCCACGTACAGTTCATAATCAGTGACTTCGGGCTGACCGGCAAGGACCTGTCCCAGTTCTTCCGCCACCCTGGCGGTCTGCTCCAGGGCCGTGCCCTCGGGCATGTCAATGATAACCTGGAATTCGCTTTTGTTGTCAAAGGGAAGCATTTTTACAAGGACCATCTTGCTGTAGATCATGGAGCAGGCCAGGACAAAACACAGAAACACAAATCCCAGGAATCCCCAGCGCCAGGCAGTGCTTTTGATAAGGTGGCCCATAATCTCGCGGTAGATCCGGTTCAGCCATCCCTCGGTCTCTTCCTTGTGAGTCGTTTCCCTGCCCAGTATGTGATATGCGGTCCATGGAGTTATCAGGAAGGATATGATCATGGAGATGAACATGGCAACCGATGCCCCCACCGGCATGGGTCGCATGTAGGGTCCCATGAGTCCCCGGACAAAGGCAAGTGGCAGTATGGCCACGATAACCGTGAAGGTGGCAAGTATAAGGGGGCTTCCGACCTCAACCACGGCCTCGGAGATTACGTCTTTCAGCCGGCGTCCCTTGTTTTTGGGAAGGCGCAGGTGGCGGACGATGTTTTCCACCCCGACTATAGGGTCATCCACCAGGATTCCTATGCAGAATATAAGGGCGAACAGGGTTACCCTGTTCAGTGTGTAGCCGTGGAAATAGTAGATAAAAAGAGTGAAGGCCAGGGTGACCGGTATGGCCACGAGGACCACCAGGCTCGCTCGCACGCCAAGGAGCAGGGACATGAGAATGGCCACGGAGATGGTGGCTATGGCCAGGTGCTCCAGGAGTTCGTTGGATTTTTCCTTGGCGGTTTCTCCGTAATTCCTGGTGACCACGATGTGCATGTCATCTGGTATGAGGTGGCCCCTGAGACCTTCAACCTTGGCCAGGATCTTGCGGGCAAGTTCAGTGGCGTTCAGTCCCTTTCTCTTGGACACCGCTATGGTTACCGCGGGCCGCATCTGTCCCGGCCTCAGGCCGATTCCCTTGATACGGGCGCCGGGTCCTGCCCCTAACATTACGTATGAGGACGGTTCCGCCGGCCCGTCCAGGACCTTGGCGATCTGCCCGAGAAACACGGGTCTTCCGTCTACCACCTTTATGATCGTATTTTCCACGTCCTTTTTGCTGGAGAAAAAATTGTCAAGACGGATGGAAAATGCCTGATTGTCCGAGGTGATGTCGGATATCCATGAGGCCTGGTTCTGGGAAGACAGGGCATGGATCACGTCCGCCGCGTCCAGATGCAGGCTGGCCAGGCGTTCGGGCAACAGGTTCACCCTCAACTGTCTTTTGAGGCCTCCCTTGATGTATACCTCGCTTATTCCGTCTATGGAGCGTATCTGGTCCTGGAGTTGGTCCGCGATTTCTCTCAGGGTAAGGCTGTCATACCCATTTCCCCACAGCGTAAGCGCGACTATGGGGACATCATTTATGGAGTGGGATTTGATCAGCGGCCTGCTGCAGCAGCCGGGTATTACGCCGTTCAGATGGGAAAAGAGCTTGTCATATACCTTTACCAGGCTGCGTTCCGTGTCTTCCCCTACCCGGAAACGAACAACGGTAAGGGCGCGGCCCGGCATCGCGGTGGAATAGACGTATTTAACCCCTGGAATTTCCCATGCGAGCCGTTCCACAGGGGCGACTACCCGGTTTTCCACCTCCTTTGCCGAGGCGCCTGGCATGTTTATCATGATATCCACCATGGGCACAAGAATCTGAGGTTCCTCTTCGCTCGGGGTAAAGAGGATGGCAAAGAGGCCCAGGAGAAGACTTGCGATAATAATTATCGGTGTCAGCTTCGAATCTACAAAGGCCTCTACAATACCGGTCAGAAAGTGGGGCCTGTGCGGCGGGCATGCCTGTTTATTCAAGGCGGAGACCCTCCCTGAGCTCGTTCAGGCTGGATGTGGCTATCTCCTCATCAGGGCTGAGGCCGCTCAGGACCTGGACAAAGGCAGCCGTATCCGTGCCGGAGGCGGGCGTGAAGGTTCCTGCCTTGTCCCGTATCCAGGCGGAGCCGGTTTTTATCACCCTCCAGTGGAGGCTCCTGTTGGCATCCACGGTAAACACACCCTCAATGGCACCCCTTTTTACCACTGAGGAGGCGGGTATGAGCATGGCGTTCATGGTCCCGGTCTGTATTCGCATTCTGCCGAAAAGCCCGCTTCTGCTCACGGATTCCGGCAGGGCTACCTTGGCCAGAAATGTATGGGAGGCGGGATCCACGTGGGGGATTACCCTGGATATGCGGGTTTTAAGGTAAAGGCCCATGGCCGGTATCGTAACCTGAACAGGAGTACCCGCGTGGACTACCTTTAACAGAGATTCATCTATGCCTGCCGTGAGCCATACACCCTTGTCCCTGGAGTCTATCTTTATGAAGGGAACTCCTGGGTTGACAAAGGTCCCCGGATCGGCCAGCCGACTTGTGATCCATCCGTTTACAGGGGAGGTTATTCTGACGTATGAGAGTTGGTTCCGGGCCTCTGATATCCGGGCATCGATTTCCCTTACCCTGGATGAATAGGCCCGGACCTGGTCCCTGAGAGCGAGATACGTTGCCCTTGAGCGGTCATATTCAGCCTGTGTTGCCGCATCTTCCCTGAGCAAGGTTTCAAACCGTCTGAAGTCGGCCCGGGCATAGGCAAGGCGGGCCTGAAGGGCCGATTTCTGGTCAAGGGCGGCGTTTCTCGATGCCTTCAGCGCCGCCAGCCTTGCCCGAACATCTTTTTCGTCCAGAACTACAAGAAGCTGCCCTTTTTTTACCCTGGTTCCCTCTTCCACCAGCACCTGTTTCACATAACCGGGCATCTTGGCTGAAAGGCTGACCGCGACCATTGCCTCTGTGCGGGCCGGGAATGTCCTCAGCACCGGAAGGCTCGCGTATATGACCCTGGCTGTGGCGGCCTTCACGCCTGCCTTGGGGCCATTCTGTCCGTTGGCCGAATCGCTTCCGCCGTGGCAGGCGCAGACAAGAAACAGAAGGGTTGATAAAAGGGATATCAGAGAGGCTCGGGCGGATATCATTACCGATGCTCCTTTTGCGGGTGAAGGGTTCACATGTTTTCCTGGTTAAGAAGTACCCCTGCCTTGTGTTCCAGACGGGCCAGCGCTGTTTTAACGTCGAATTTCGCCTGGGCCTGCCTGACCTCTGCCTCCTTGAGAAAGGTATCGGCAGAGAGTAATTCAACCATCAGGGCCAGGCCGTTTTCATATCGGCTTTTAAGTATCCGGAGTGTTTCTTTGGCCTTGTCCACGGCCCTGGCTGTTACATCCAGTTGTTTCCTGGCGGTAAGAAGGTCAAAATAAGCCTTGCGTACCTGGAGATCCACCTGGCTGCGTATCTCGGCGGCCCTGGCCTCTGCCTTTTTTTCTTCCGCTTCCGCTGCCCTCAGTCTGGCCCTGTCTCCAAGACCGTTGAAAAGGTTGATTGAGGCAATGGCCATGAGACTCCATGAATCGCCATCCGCGCTGCCTATGTCTTGCGCGTCAGATTCATATGTGCCCTGGAGGTTGACAGAGGGCAGGAAACGCCATCTGGCGCCCCTGGATTTAAGTCTGGCCATCTCAAGGCCCTGTTCCGCCCGGTGTATTTCCGGCCTGTGGGCATGGGCCATCTGGATCCAGTAGGCAATATCCCTTTTCTGGAGTTCCGTGTCAGGCACGGGCTGAAGATCCCAGCGAATATCCTGGTCTTCACCCATGGCCTGGTTGAGCCCCGCCATGGCTATATCAAGATTGCCCTCGGCCCTTAAAAGCTGTCTTTCAATGTCGATTCTCTGCACCTCTGCGGCCAGCACGTCGGATTTAAGGGCCAGGCCGGCCCTGTGCCTTTTTGCCGCCAGGTCTTCGTGCGCTTGCGCGGTTTTCAGGGCATTTTTAAGCACGTTTACCGATTCTTTGGCCAGCAACACCTTGTAATAGGCGTTTTCCACGGCAAAGGCCACGGCCTGGGAAACCGTGCTCCTGTCAAGAACGGCAATGTTTTCGGCTACCCTGGAAAGCCTGTAGCCAATGTATTCCCTCCCCTGGTTGAACAGGGGCTGGGTCAATACAATCCTGGTCTGGAGGTTGCTTCTTGGCCCCGGATCATTAAGCCTGTTAATGGCAAAGTCCTGTTGGGTAAACATCTCCTGGGAAAGCTTGTAGGTAAAGACCATGGGTGGGCTGTTCGTTCTTGAGAGCGTTTCAAAAAGATCCAGCCTTGGGAAAAAGGCGCTCCTGGCGATGGCCGTGTCAGCCCTGGCTGCGCTGCGGGAGGCATCTGCCCCCTGGACGGACGGGTTTTTGGAAAGGGCCGTCCGGAGCGCCTTTTCAAGGGTTAACTTTGGCGCCTTGCTCTGAGCGTTCGCAAAGGGGCAGACAATCAGGGCAAGGAGCAGGACCAGGATGGATAAGGGCGTGCGTAGAGGATATCGGAAACAGGAAATCATTTTCATGCATTACGACCTTTCATAACCCTTTGTCATGACGGATTATCTGGACAGCGGCCAGAAGATAAGTCCACGGCAAAAGGTTAGGATGCTTATTATTTTGATTTTATTAAAATTTTTTAAATAGCTGTATTATATCAGCAGCAGGGCGCGAGATCAAATCCGGTAATCGAACACGGGTTTCGATAACAGGGCCCGTATTATCAGTACCGGTTATTGGACGATAATTGGGCCTTACCCTGCCCTCCTTTTCGGTACGGATCCTGCGGATCAACATGACGCCTCCCGGATTCTTGACATATGCCGTATCCATATGTTATTCTTACATATCTATGTATCGTTCCCGTATCCTGAGGGGATAGGGTACAGGATTTCTCTCGCCGTCTTATATCTCCATTGGATTTGCAAGCCCTGAGATCTCTTCATCCATGGTTTGGCGCAAGGGTCTTTTATTCATGTCATGTTCCAAGCAAAAATAACGATATAAATGGTAAGGGACTACAGTGGGTTTTAGCAGACAATATCGTGAGGAATAACGGCAAGGTCACCTCGTTCATTGCGGATTTCCAGAGGCGGGTAAAGGATCATCCCGGATGATACACCTCAAGTGTCTAAGGAGGGTAATTTTATTGAATTTCAAATGAAGATCTCAGGCCATGTTTCATGGCACAGCATGTCAGCAGATGAAATCCCTGCCCGGCTGGAAACGGATCCGGAAAAGGGGCTCTCTCAAGACGAAGTCCTGCGGCGACAGGGGCGCCTTGGCCTCAACATACTGACGTTCAAGGGTGGCAAGCCTGCATGGCTGCGTTTCCTGCTCCAGTTTCACCAGCCACTGATCTACATCCTCGTCGCCTCAGGCATCATCACCGCGGGGTTGCAGGAGTGGGTCGATTCGGGCGTGATCTTCGGGGTGGTGCTGGTCAACGCCATAGTTGGTTACCTCCAAGAGACAAGGGCGGAGAATGCCCTGGCCGCCCTGGCCGACACCATGGTGGCCGAGGCCACGGTGTTGCGTGAGGGTGAGAGGCGGCGTGTCCCATCCACAGATCTGGTGCCCGGCGACATCGTTCTGCTCCAGGCCGGTGACAAGGTGCCGGCTGACCTGCGGCTTTTGCGGTGCCGCGAGCTGCAGGTGGCGGAATCGGCTCTCACCGGTGAGTCGATTCCCGTTGAAAAAGACGTCGGGCCCCTGGAGTCCGAAACCTTGTTAGCCGAACGGCGCAACATGGCCTATGGCTCAACCATGGTCACACATGGCAGGGCCACCGGCATCGTGGTCGCCACGGGCGACCACACCGAGGTGGGCCGGATCTCCCGCCTGATCTCCTCGGTCCAGGGGCTGGAGACACCGCTGACCAGGAAGATCACCCGGTTCAGCCACGTGCTGCTCTGGGCCATACTGAGCCTGGCCGCCCTCACGGTGGGAGTCGGCCTGCTGCGCGGCCAGTCGTTCTTCGATATGTTCCTGGCTGCCGTGGCCCTGGCCGTGGGCGCCATCCCAGAGGGGCTGCCTGCCGCAGTCACCATCACCCTGGCGATAGGCGTGGCCCGCATGGCTCGTCGCCGGGCCATCGTCCGCAGGCTGTCCGCCGTGGAGACCCTGGGCAGCACCACGGTGATCTGTTCCGACAAGACCGGCACGCTCACCAAGAACCAGATGACGGTCCAGGCCATAGCGGCCGGTTTTGTCCACTACGAGGTAAGCGGTGCCGGTTATGCGCCGCTGGGCCGTATCGTCCGGCAGGACGGGATTGACGACGCCGTGTCACCGGCCCTGGCCGAATGCCTGCGCGCAGGCGTGCTCTGCAACGACTCCAGGCTGTATGAAAAGGATGGCCTCTGGCAGGTACAGGGCGATCCAACCGAGGGCGCCCTGCTGGCCGCTGCGGCCAAGGCCGGGATCGAAGCGGATGAAGGTGAAGGGTCGCCTCGCCTGGATACCATCCCCTTTGAATCCCGGCACCAGTACATGGCTACCCTGCATGACGCAGGCGCGGGTAAGCCGCGGCTGGTATATGTCAAGGGAGCAGTGGAGCAGATTCTGGCCCGGAGCGATACGGCGCTCGATTCCTCCGGCGCGATCGCGTCTCTGGATCGCGAGGCCGTCCAGCAGCAGGTCACCCGGATGGCGGCCCGGGGGCTGCGGGTGCTGGCCTTTGCCCGCATGGAACTGCCTCCGGGCACCAGGGAGATCCACCATGAAGACGTGGCCGCCGGGCTGACCTTCCTCGGCCTGCAGGGCATGATCGACCCTCCCAGGCCCGAGGCGGTGGCGGCCGTCAAGGTCTGCCGCGCCGCAGGGATCAAGGTGAAGATGATCACCGGCGACCACCCGGCCACTGCCGCGGCCATTGCCGGTCAAATGGGCCTCTACAGTGGTCCTGTTGACGCCATAGGTCCGGGCGGCGTGCTTACCGGGCGGGAGTTGGAAGAGATCCCGGACGATGCGCTGCCGTATGCGGCCGAGAAAACCAATGTCTTTGCCAGGGCCACCCCGAAGCAAAAGATTCGGCTGGTACGAGCCCTGCAGTCCCGGGGCCACGTAGTGGCCATGACCGGTGACGGCGTCAACGATGCGCCGGCACTCAAGCAGGCTGATATCGGGGTGGCCATGGGCATCACCGGTACGGACGTCGCCAAGGAGGCCGCGGACATGGTGCTCACCGACGACAACTTCAGTTCCATAGAGGCGGCGGTGGAGGAAGGCCGCGGCGTGTTCGACAACCTGACCAAGTTCATCGTATGGACCCTGCCCACCAACCTGGGAGAGGGACTGGTCATCTTGACGGCCATCTTCTTAGGCATCACCCTGCCCATCCTTCCGGTCCAGATCCTGTGGATCAACATGACGACCGCCGGCTTCCTGGGCCTGATGCTGGCCTTTGAGCCCAAGGAACCGGGAATCATGCAGCGGCCACCACGCGATCCCGGCACCCCGATTCTCACCAGGGAACTGCTCATCCGGATCCTGCTGGTGGGCGTCCTGCTGCTCGCCGGGGCATTCGGTCTTTTCAAATGGGAGAGGATGCAGGGAAGCAGCCTTGAAGAGGCGCGCACCGTGGCGGTCAACGCCTTTGTGATCATGGAACTCTTCTACCTGTTCAACTGCCGTTCGCTCACCAAGTCGGTCTTCCAGCTGGGGTTCTTCTCCAACGCCCGGCTTTTTGCCGGGGTCAGTGCCATGCTCCTGCTGCAGCTCGCTTACACCTACTTGCCGCTGATGAACCACCTGTTCCAGTCCAGCGCCATCGGCATCGACTCGTGGGCCTGGATCCTGGCGGCAGGGATGGCGACCTCCCTGGTGGTGGAGGCGGAAAAGAGGCTGCGGAGCAAACGTCATGCCGGCTCTGCCTGAGTTAGATCCGGTTCCATGCCTGTCAATAGGGGTAAGTCTTGAATCCGAGGGCTCTCCGGCCCTGCCTTGCCCTCGTTTGATTCGTTGACTTTTATCCCATCCTCAGAAATAGGCTTTTAGACAAAATTAAGTCATAATTATTGGAAATTATGCCATTATAGATTCCCTGACCCTGAAGTGCAAAATTCGGGATTAGCTATTTCACTTATGATCGTTTTCCCTGGTAAGCTACCAATGGAAAAACGCTTCCATTAACGGAAACAGTTTTCCATTTTCATGGAATTTCTTTTCCCTCACTTGCCGCAACATAACAAAAATTCCCACAAACCTGCCTGATTCACCCACAAAACCAGGCAAAAAAGTTGGCATTGAGCGTGCATTATTGAGATGCACGTAGGTTTGGTTGGGGGGTGAGATAAGTTAGGTAAGGAGGCAGCAAAAATAGATAAGCCAATAAGTCTGGAAGATGATTAATTTTTTAGCTTGGGATTAAAATTTGTATTAGGAAATTAGGAGGTTAGCGATGAAAAAATCAAGATTTAAAATAAAACGGCCTTTAACCATAATTAGCATGCTGATAGTGGTTGCAGTTATGTCTTTTGCGATAACTGCCAATGCGTTACAGATCAAGCTTACAGATGGGGTCAATACAGAGATTATTACTGACGGAGGATTAGGAGATTTAAATTTATCAGTTGGAGCGGTTACCTGGAGCGGTCAGCTGGGGGTTTTTAATATTAATGTAACTACTGGGGTATCCAAACCTTTAATCGGCAGTGTTGCGGTGCCAGAGTTAGATCTTAATTCAATCCAGGTTAGTGGTTCTGCTGGCAGTATTGATGTTTATGTTACAGATACAGATTTTGGCCCAATGGAAGCCGGTTTGTCGGGTTTCTTGACAGGTATCGGTGGTACTACTGATGGCAGGATAACGTGTGATACATATTTTGATGCGTCAAACACGGCATTTGGTATGGCTACACAGCTTGCCAGCCTTGGACCTTTCTCCGGAGGAGCTTTTAGTGGCAGTCAGATTTATGCAGGCATTCCAGGCGCCAATCCCTTTTCAATGACCATTCATACCCATATTGTTCATACAGGTCCTTATGATACTACAAGCTTTGATGCAAATGTTTCTCCCATCCCCGAACCTGCGACCATAATGCTTCTTGGTGCAGGTCTTGTGGGGCTTGGCGGTTGGGCAAGGAAGGGCAGAAAGTCAGCCAAGAACGCCTAACTAGCCTAAGCAAAATAGAAATAACTACATAGAGTAGTTCTAAAAAGCGGGCCATTCGGCCCGTTTTTTATTACCGTGAAAAACTACATTGAACGGATGGAACTCATCCTTTCTGCAAATAGGGGGTCAAATCTTTATTCTTGACAATTGAGACAGCCTTCCCTGCCGGCATGGGGCATACGGTATGTGGTGTACGGTATAAGGTACACGGTAGACGGACGGGAACGGACGCCTCTTTCCTTGCACCTCACACCGTCTTATAGGGGGCAAATCTTTATTCTTGACAAATAGGAATCAGGGTGTGAGGGGACGTTGTTGTGGGATAGCTCATAGGTGATGGGTCATGGCTCATAGGTGATGGGATGGGGATTATTTCTCTGCGGTCTCTGCGCCTTGAGCGAAGCGGGCGTGAGAAAAGTGTCTACGTTGACTTGCTGATCAACGATCGCTGAATGGCTGAATAGACTTCCAAGATAAAATCATATCCAAGCCCATGCCCCCTCCTTGCACCGCTGATTATTCTTGCGTCTTTAGCGGCATCCTGCTATGCATTTATAGATGATGCGGGCAACAGATACAGGCCACCCTCGTAAATCCTTTAATATGGGAGGTCGTCATGTCTTCAGAAGGATCCGCGACATTGTTCTACGGGTTGGATGTAGGCTCTACAACTGCCAAGCTGGTCATCCTGAACAGCAGCCTTTCAATACTCCACGTTTCAGATATCCGCACCCATGGCCGTTCCCTTGAAGGGGCCCGGACGCTTCTGGCCGGGATTCCCGGTTCCATGCTTCCCGGTCCGGGCGCTTTCTTTGCGTTTACCGGCACGGGCGGAAGGCTGCTTGCGGATATTCTCGGGGGACATTTTGTAAACGAGATCATTGCCCACAAGGAGGCGGCCACCTTTTTTCATCCACAGGCAAGGACCATCCTTGATATGGGAGGTCAGGACACCAAGCTTGTCCTGCTGAGTCATAACCGGGAGGGCAGGCAGCAGGTGGAGGATTTCAGCCTCAACACGCTGTGTGCCGCGGGCACAGGTTCCTTTCTGGATCAGCAGGCAGGCAGGCTTGGGCTTACCATTGAAGAGTTAAGCAACCTGGCCCTCGCCTCACAGAAACCCGCAAGGCTTGCCGGCCGATGCGCCGTGTTTGCCAAGAGTGACATGATCCACCTTCAGCAGGCAGCCGTGCCTGAGCAGGATATCGTTGCCGGGCTCTGCCTGGCCCTGGTAAGAAATCTCAAGGCAACCGTGGCCAGGGGCAAGAAAATACGTGCTCCAATGGTGTTTCAGGGCGGGGTTGCGGCCAACGCCGGGGTCAGGCAGGCGTTAAAGACAGTCTTCCACCTCGGTGACGGGGATCTGATAATACCGGAACACTTCCGCACCATAGGCGCCATAGGCGCCGTGCTTTACAGCCGCCGCACCGGCAGGCTTGAGGGCCGTTTCAGGGGCCTTTCGGCTTTTGACCGGTATCTCAAGGAAAAAAGGCCTACGGTAAGGAGGTTTCCCAGGTTGTCCGTCGCGGCCACGGGGCGGAGAGTCGTTTACGCAAAAGGCCCTGAGACGGGCAAAATGGCCTCGCTTCATGGTGCCGGGATAAGCCTGGGCATTGATATAGGTTCGGTAAGCACAAAGATGGTGGCATCCGATCCCGATGGCAGAATAATAGCCCATTACTACGGCCGGACAGCGGGTAATCCGCTCAAGGCCCTTCAAAAAGGCCTGGATGTCCTCTTTGGGAAACTTGACCACAGGGCAGAGATAATATCAGTGGGGACAACCGGTTCGGGCAGATACCTGGCCGGGGATTTTGTTGGGGCCGATCTGGTTGTCAACGAGATCACCGCCCAGGCCAGGGCCGCCGTGTCCCTGGATCCCCATGTGGATACGATCTTTGAGATCGGAGGCCAGGATTCAAAATATATCAGCATAAACAACGGAACGGTAAGGGATTTCATGATGAACCGGGCCTGTGCTGCCGGAACCGGTTCCTTTCTTGAGGAACAGGCGGTCCGTCTGGGCGTTCGCCTGGACGAATTCGGCAAAATGGCCCTGGATGCTGAAAACCCGGTCAGGATGGGCGAAAGATGCACCGTGTTCATGGAATCCGACCTGATTCACTACCAGCAGCAGGGGGTAAACACCCCTGACTTGGTGGCGGGCCTCTGTTACTCCATTGTCCGGAACTATCTCAACAAGGTGGTTGAAAACAGGGTGATAGGTAAACGCATCTTTTACCAGGGGGCCACGGCGCTTAACCCCGGAATTGTTGCCGCCTTTGAGGCCATCCTGGGCCGGCGGATCACTGTGCCCGAACATTGCGAGCTTACCGGCGCAAGGGGCGCTGCCATGCTGGCCATGGAACGGACAAAAGGACCCACGAAGTTCAGGGGAACTGATGTATCACAGGTACCTTACGAGATACGTTCCTTTGAATGCAGGGCTTGCCCCAACCGGTGTTCCATCAGCAAGGTGAATGTCAAGGGATGTCCTCCATTGTTTTACGGGGGGAGGTGCGAGCGGTACGAGACCCGTCTCCAGGCAAAAGATTCCGGTACCCCGGACCTGGTGGGTGAGCGCCACAAGAGGCTGTTAGAGTACGGGGTCGCCAGCCTGGAAGAGGCGGAACGGGCTCCGAGGGGGCCTGTCGGCATTCCCGCCTGCCTGATATTGCAGGAATGGATGCCTTTTTTTGCCACCCTCCTGAAAGAACTTGGCTTTGGCCCGGTACTCTCCGGGGAGACGGGCAAGCTCCTGATACACAAAGGCATTGAGACCATGGTTACAGAGCCTTGCTTCCCGGTGAAGGTGGCGCACGGTCATGTAAAAAGCCTTCTGGATGCGGGGTTGCGGAAAATCTTTTTCCCGGCGATTATCGAGCTTCCCGTACCCAAGGGGATAAGAACCGGCCAGGTCTGTCCCTATGTGCAAAGCATTCCCTACACCCTGCCGGCGGCCATTGATTTCGAGAGTTACGGCGCGGAACTCATCAATCCTCCCCTCAGGCTTAACGGATGCCAGGGGCTGGAAGGCGAGACGAAATCAAGACTTGCGGCCGCGCTTGAAACGGGCGGGAAGGAGTTTGGCAGGGCCTGGGATGCCGCTGTAGAGGCCCAGAGATCCTTCCAGCGTGATCTGCTTGAACGTGGCAGAAAGGCTATAGATGGTCTTGAAACCGGGCAGCGCGCCGTTGTGCTCGTGGGCCGTCCATATAATGCCCTTGATCCGGGCGCTAACCTGGGTGTGCACGAGAAATTCCGCCGCATGGGCGTGCTCGTACTGCCGCTGGATCACCTGCCGCTGGATGATTACATCCGTGAGGTTCCGGCCCACGAATCCATGTACTGGCACTATGGCCAGAAAATTCTTTCCGCAGGCCTCCTGATAGCCCGGGATCCCCGTTTAAAAGGGGTGTATATCACCAATTTCGGTTGCGGCCCGGATTCTTTTCTTTTGCATTATTTCAAGGATATATCCCAGGGAAAACCCTTCCTGGAGCTGGAGATCGACGAACACAGCGCGGACGCGGGAATCCTCACCAGGATCGAGGCCTTCTGGGATACCGCGGACGCGGCCTCGTCAGCGGCGCTGGAAAATGGAAAGGATCAGGACAGGACCTTGAGGCCCTTGCCTTCCGGGAGAAGGCATACCGGAGGGAAACGCCGAACCATTTACATCCCGCCCATGTCAGACCATGCCCATGTTTTGGCGGCCTCCCTTAACGCCTGCGGCGTAAAAGCCGTGGTTCTCCCGCCCACAGACGATGAAAGCATTGCCCTTGGACTGCAGCACACAAGCGGCAAGGAATGTTTTCCTGCTATCCTGACCACGGGCGACATGCTGAAAATGACAAGGCAGCCGGATTTTTCCCCGGAAAACGCCGCCTTTTTAATGCCCGGAGGCGCCGGGCCCTGCCGGTTCGGACAGTACCAGAGGCTGCACCGCAAGATCCTGGACCGCATCGGGCTGGAGGAGGTCCCACTGTTTACTCCCAACCAGGATATACGTTTCTATGACGAGGTTGACTCTCTCGGAAAAGGTTTCAGCCGCCTGGCCTGGAACGGTATTGTGGCGGTGGACCTGCTGGACAGCATGTGCCGCCACGTCCGTCCGTACGTGGATGATCCTTCCAGGGTGGACAAGGTCTACGAAAACGCCCTTGGACAGCTTTGCTCAGGCATCATGACGCGCAGCCCGCTGACACATATCCTGGAACAGACCCGGCGAGAGCTTGACAGGATGCCTGTGAACAGGCCGGAGGACAGGGTGGTGATCGGCGTTGTGGGTGAAATCTACACCAGGGCCAATCCAAAGGCCAATGCCGCCCTAATCAGGCACCTTGAAGGGCTGGGGGCGGAGGTATGGCTTCCGTCGGTAAGCGAATGGATACTCTATACCAATTTTACGGCCATACGCCGGGCCCGCCGCGAAAAGGCATGGAAGGAGTACTTCAAGCTGACCCTTAAAAACAGGGTGCAGGTAAAGGACATGAAACGCCTGGAGGCGGCAGCAGGCCCCATGCCCTCGGGCAGAGAACCCCTGACCAGAGAAATTCTCAGGTGGGCGGCCCCATTTGTAAGTGACGAATTCGAGGGGGAATCCATACTGAGCGTGGGCAAGGCTGTTTCCTATCTGCGTTCGGGAATCTCCGGCATCATAAACGTGATGCCTCTTACATGCATGCCAGGGACCATTGTAAACGCCCTGCTGTCCCGCGTAAGAAACACCATGGGCGCGCGGCCGTTCCTCGCCCTTGCCTGTGACGGCCAGCAGGAAACCGGCCGCATGCTTCGCCTTGAGGCCTTTGTCAGCCAGGCAAGGGAGAGCCGGGGCGATTTCTTGTCGGTTACATCAAACGAGATGCGTTAGTATGCCTCGAATTCTCCGCTGATTTGTGTCATGACAGGAAAACCTTTTGATGAGCCCAACCGGCAGACGCGGGAAAACGGTCGATGATATAACAGTTTTATGGTATTAAGAATGCCTGGATAAAATAGATGCGCGCAGACGATCCTGAGGCTGAGCGTGCATTGCGGGTCAGGGCCGTGATTCTGCTGCATTATTCAGATAAAATTTTTCCCCATGTATTTTAGAATGCGTAACCTGGGATAATAAAAACATATGAGGTAATCCGTTTGCTGTAGTTTAGTGGTCATGTCCTGAATATCCAGTCAGTTAAAAGAGAATTCCAGTCTCCAATCACCAGGATTTTGAAGCGATTGTTTTTGTCCGAAAACACGCGCGGGAATGCGTTGTTTCGCGCCTTCGGAGGTGAGGCATGGCCGCTCCCGAGTTTACAATTCAGCATTTTCATGCTCTGGGATGCGAATCGCCACTTGGCATGAAAGCTCGCAGGAAAGGTTAAAAAATTGAGCACCAAACACCAAGCAGAAATACAGCGTCGCCGCACATTTGGCATAATAAGCCATCCGGACGCCGGGAAAACCACCCTTACCGAAAAGCTGCTGCTCTTCGGAGGGGCCATTCAGATGGCAGGGGCGGTAAAATCACGCAAGGCTGCCAAATTCGCGGTAAGTGACTGGATGTCCATTGAAAAGGAACGCGGGGTTTCGGTTACAACCTCTGTGATGAAGTTCAACTACCGGGATTTCGAAATCAATCTCCTGGATACCCCCGGCCACCAGGATTTTTCCGAGGACACCTACCGGGTGCTGACGGCGGTGGACAGCGCCCTCATGATAATTGACAGCGGCAAGGGGGTGGAGACCCAGACCGAAAAGCTGATGCAGGTATGCCGCATGCGTAATATCCCGGTCATAACCTTTATAAACAAGCTGGACCGTGAGGGATGGGAGCCGCTGGACATTCTTGCCGACATAGAAGACAAGCTGCAGATCGAATGCGTGCCCCTTTCATGGCCAATCGGCATGGGCAAGAGTTTTAAGGGCGTGTATGATATCTATCGTGCCCGATTGCATCTCTTTACGCCGGGGCTGGACAATGCGGCGCGGCAGGGAGTGCTGGTGGAAAACCTTGCAGATCCGGTGCTTGACGACCTGCTTGGCTCCCAGGCGGACAAACTCCGGGAGGATGTCGAACTGCTGGAGGGGGCGGCCAATCCCTTTGAGCGCAAAGAATTCCTCAAGGCGAGCCAGACCCCGGTTTTTTTTGGCAGCGCCATCAACAATTTCGGCGTCAAGGAGCTGTTGGATGCATTTCTGGATCTGGCGCCCGCCCCCGGCATACGCCCCACCACCACCAGGCCGGTGTCCCCGGACGAGAAGGCCTTCTCCGGCTTCGCCTTTAAAATCCAGGCCAACATGAACCCGGCCCACCGGGACCGGATCGCGTTTTTCCGCATATGTTCAGGCAAATTCACCCGTGGCATGAAGGTGCGCCACCACCGACTGGGAAAAGAAATCTCTCTTGCCAACGCCACTATTTTCATGGCTCAGGACCGCAAAAACGTGGAGGAGGCATACCCGGGCGACATTATCGGCATCCATAATCACGGCACTATCAAGATAGGCGATACCTTTACGGAGAAGGAACCTCTCAAATTTACGGGCATTCCCAATTTCGCGCCTGAACACTTCCGCAGGGTTCTGCTCAAAAACCCACTCAAGGTTAAACAACTGGGCAAGGGGCTGACGCAGATGGCCGAGGAGGGAACGGTGCAGGTCTTCCGGCCCCTTACCGGGAGCGACTATATCCTGGGGGCGGTTGGCGTGCTGCAGTTCGACGTGACCATGGCCCGCCTGAAGGCGGAATACGGAGTGGACGCGGTTTATGAAGGGGTGGATTATGTGACGGCCCGCTGGATAAGCTGCGAAGACAGGAAAAAATTAAGGGAATTTACAGATAAAAACGAGGCCGACCTGGCGCGGGACGCCGAAGGCCACCTGGCCTATCTCGCCCCGAGCCAGTGGCGTCTTTCCCGCTGCATGGAACTCTTCCCGGATATTGTCTTTCATGAAACCAGGGAATACGATTGACAGTATAGGAATGACGGGACACAGATGAACACAGATCACACGGATCTTTTTTATCTGTGTGCGTAGCCCGTGTTTATCCGTGTCCAAACTTTCATGCAACGTGATGCCTTGCACCCCTGAGCATGAAAGTTGGCTCATGGCTCATAGGTGATAGTCACAAAAATCACCTTGTTTCTTAAACCATGAGCTATGACCCATGAGCTATGAGCTATTTTCACGGTAAACTTTAATTTAACATTCAGAATTTACCATTTAACATTGTATTTTCATGACCTGGGGCGGCAACAGTTTTTGTCATGAAGGTTTAAGCTTGACAAATGAACGGGCAATAATAATAATGCCCCGCAGTTAAAGCCGAGATAGCTCAGATGGTAGAGCAGTGGACTGAAAATCCACGTGTCCCCAGTTCGATTCTGGGTCTCGGCACCAGATGAACTGAAAGGGTTAGCTCACGCCAGGCTAACCCTTTTTTTATTGCTGTGCCCTGGCACCCCGGAGCCTTTCATGACAGGCAACCGCCCCTTCAGGCAAAAACGCCTTATTCCCTCCTATGTTGATCTCAAATTTTTATTAGAGAGGAACTATCCAAAGGCCGGCGCGCTGAGATTTGTGGGAGATCACTATCAACTGAGGCAGGAGGAACGGGACGCCCTTTACCGGGCCGCATTCCCAGACGATGTCTGCGCGGAAAGAAGGCGGAAAAGGCTTACCCTGAGCGCCCTCAGGTACAAAAGCCTGGTCATGGATGGCCACAATGTACTTATAACCCTTGAAAGCGCCCTCGCCTCAAAACCGCTGGTGCTCTCTGATGACGGATTCGTCCGGGACGTGAGCCGCGTCTTCCGCAGCTTCAGACCCACGGCACGTACCAGGGATGCGTGGATGCTTGTGCAGAAACTCCTGATTGACTACTCTCCCGGGTCCGTCACGGTTATCCTGGACGCGCCACTTTCCAGGAGCGGGGAACTTGCGGGAAGGATAAGGCGCTGGATGACGGACGCGCCATGGCCAGGAGAGGTGCGCCTGGAAAAGATGCCCGAGGCGGCGGTATTGAACACACCCGGCGTCAAGGCCTCCGCGGATTCAATGGTGCTTGACAGGGCGGATGAAATAATAGACCTCGCGGGCCATATTATCAGGCGCCGCATGGGCATAAGGCCCTTTGTTTTCCACCGGAAACGCACGGACGGTCCGAACACCGGGTTCAGGTGTTGACGACGTGTCTGATTGACTCTAAAAATGCCTCTATGTTTTCTATTATAACTCCGTTTATTGTTGCGATTTCCTATGTGCCCTTCGCAACCTGCGCGATAATTGCCAGCATTTTAACCGGCAGGGGGGACATCGCCCATGTCCTGGGACGCATGTGGGCAAAATTCAGCCTGGCGGTCTCCGGGGTGAAGGTGGAAATCACGGGTTCAGAGAACATCCCCATGGATACACCTGTCATCTATGCGTCCAATCACGCGAGCCAGTTTGATATCCTTGCGCTTTACAGGACGCTTCCGGTTCAATTCCGCTTTGTGGTAAAAAAAGAGTTGTTTCGCATACCTCTTTTCGGATACGCTATGAAAAGGGCCGGATACATCTCCATTGACCGCTCAGGGGGCAAGGCGGCCGTCAGGAGCCTTATCAAGGCGGGGGAAGCCATACGCTCCGGCACCTCGGTGGTGGTTTTTCCCGAGGGGACCAGAAGCCCGGACGGAAGACTGAGGCCCATAAAGCCTGGGGCTGTGGTGCTTGCCATCAAATCAGGCTGTCCCATAGTGCCAGTGGCAATAAGCGGCAGCCACAGGGTACTGCCAAAAGGGCGGATACGCATTCGCCCGGGGCGCATAAGGGTCGCCATAGGTCCTGCCATCCAGACCACGGAGGGAGGGAGGCCGAGGTCAAGGGAGCAGGTCTCAGAGGAGTTGTACCGAGCCATTTATTCCATGTTGTCACCGGAAAACCGTCCGGAAGATCCTGGAGCCGGTGTTCAGGACAATAATTAGAGGAGGAGAAAATGGGGAAAAGGATTGCAGTAGTTTTGTCATTTTTTATCGCGTGTTACGCCTTTGTGGGGCAGCAGTTCGTGAAAAGGGCCTCTGCCGCCGGATTCCAGCTCTTTAACGAGATATCGGCAAGGGGTACCGGAATGGGTGCCGCCATGACCGCCGTGGGCGACTCGGCGGATACCGCCTGGTTCAACCCGGCCGCCACCGCCTTTCTGGACCGTTCGATGGTGCAGGCAGGCACGGCCTTTGTGGTGCCTTCCATCAAGCTGGAAGACTCCGGCAACAAGTACGAGATGAAAAACATGGTCTATCCCCTGCCCAATTTTTACGCGGTTATGCCCACATCAGGTCGCGTTGGATTTTCCTTTGCAGTCAATGTGCCCTATGGCCTTACAACAGAATGGCACAAGGGATGGATAGGCGATACCAAGGCCAGGAAAACCGAGCTCAGGTGCATGTTTTTCACGCCGTCCATGTCGATCAAACTGACAGACTGGCTCTCCCTGGGCGTGGGCGCGCAGGTGGCCAAGGTAAACGCCGATATGACAAAGGCTATAAACGCGCTCATAAGCACGAGAATAAAGGGAAAGGATATTGGCAAGGGATATGTTGTCTCCCTGTACGCAAGGCCTTCCAAGGACTGGAACCTGGGCATGGTGTTCCGTTCGCATGTGAAATTTCATATATACGGTTCCGCGGATTATGACTCCCCATCTCTGCCGGTTTCAGCCGTAAACCTTCCCCTTACCCTGCCGGCAAGCCTTTCAGTGGGGGTAAGTACTACATCTGTGGAAAACTGGTTACTGTCCTGTGATTTCCTGTGGACATGGTGGTCCTACTACAAGTCCCTGGATTTTCATTACGAAAAATTGCCCACCACAGGACTGCCCGGAGAGAGTATTTATCCGAAAAACTGGAAAAATTGCATGGCCCTCAGGTTTGGCGCGGAATACAGGCTTAACCGGAACTGGCGCCTCAGGGGGTCCTACGTGTTTGACCAGTCTCCAATACAAGACAACTACAGGGACCCGAGCCTTCCCACCAATGACAGGCATCTTTTCAGCGTGGGAGCAGGCTATTATTTCAAAAACCTGACCATTGACGGGGCATATACCTGCCTGTTGATGAAGGACAGCCATCCGGGTGACCTGGTCACTCCCTCATTGAGCGGCACCTATAAGGGATACGCCAATATCTTCAATCTGTCCGTCACCTGGGTATTTTAGACCGCATTATGGCGCGTAGAGATCACAGGGGAATAATGCCCCTGCCGGATATGGTGGCAGGGGTCTCCAGAGATTTCGCCAGCCGGGTTGCCATGGTTGCCAGGGATCCTGGTGGTGACAGGGTGTTTACCTATGAGGAGATGGGGGCAAGGGTCAGGGCAATGGCCCGTGGACTGGTGAAAATCGGGGTCAAGACGGGCGACAGGTGTGTCATCCTCGGGCCCAATTCCCCTGAGTGGGCGCTGGCCTACCTGTCGATTACCACGGCAGGCGGGGTCTGCGTACCCATTGATTCGCTCCTCAGCGCCAATGAAATGCGAAGGCTCATAGCGGATTCCAGGGTAAAGGCGGCCTTTGTGGCCCCGAGGTTCCTGGACTGTGTCCTGGATACCGGAAGGGGGTTCCCCGTACCGGGCCATGTAATCGCCATGACCGCAGAGGCTGTTTCCCTGCCGGATAATGTAATGAGCATAAAAACGCTCGAATCCAAGGGTACCTCCAAGGTAAAATTACCTGAGTGCAGGTTGGAGGACCTGGCCGCTATAATATACACATCCGGTACTACAGGCAGCCCCAAGGGTGTAATGCTCACCCATAAAAATATCGTGTCCGACGTGGCCGCTTCTTATCAGGCCGTCATGTTCGATCAGGAAATGTTTCTGTCCGTCCTGCCCATGCATCATACCTTTGAGTGTACGGCGGGCTTCCTTTTGCCAATATACAGCGGGAGTGCCATAACCTTTGCGCGGAGTCTCAAGTCAAAATCCATCCTGGAGGATCTCAGGGCCAGCAGGGCAACTATAATGTTTGGCGTTCCGCTGCTTTTTCAAAAGATGATAGAGGGGATTCATCGGGCCGTATCCAGAAAATCCGCCGTGCAGCGGGCGGCCTTCAGGTCGATCATGGCCATGGTCAAGGCGGGGGAGCGTGCCGGCAGGCCAGGCCTTGGCGTAAGGCTTTTCAGGGGACTCAGGGAAAAGGCCGGGCTTGGGCATCTAAAGTTTTTAGTGTCAGGGGGCGCGCCTCTCATGCCCTGGATACCCAGGGAGTTCAGGAGGCTGGGGCTGACCATGATTCAGGGCTATGGTCTCACAGAAGCCAGCCCGGTGCTTACCATCAACCCCCAGGACGCGCCGCTGGACAACAGCATAGGCAAGGCGTTGCCCGGTGTAGGGGTTCGGGTCATGGATCCGGATTCATCCGGGGTCGGTGAGCTGGCCTTCAGAGGGCCAATGATTATGAAGGGTTACTACAGGGATAAAGAGGCAACCGCTGGGGTCCTTGACCGGGAAGGATGGCTCAGGACCGGCGACCTGGGGTATGTGGATGAATCGGGATACATTTACATATGTGGCAGGGCCAAGGACCTCATTGTCACGCCGGCCGGAAAAAATGTCTATCCCGAGGAGATAGAGGCCCGGATCAACAGGAGCCCTTTTATCCTGGAGTCCATGGTTTACGGCAAAAAAACCAGGACCGGGGGCGAGGATGTTCACGCACTACTGGTGCCTGACTTTGAGGTAATAGGCGAGCAGTGCGGGGGGAAAAAACTTAAAGATGAATACATAAGATCGCTTCTGACAAAAGAGATAAAAAGGATCAACCAGCAACTTGCATCCTACAAGCGGATCAAAAAATTTGTCATCAGGGAGGAGGAACTTCCCAAGACCTCCACCAGAAAGATCAAGCGTCATCTGGTAAAGAGCAGCCTTTGATGGACGCCCCGCGTGGAATACCTGCCATGGAAAAGTTTGATGAACTGATGAACGGACTGGATGCCCGGCAGCGCCAGGCGGTTACCCACAAGGGCGGTCCACTGGCGGTAATCGCGGGCCCAGGCACCGGGAAAACCAGGGTCCTTACCATGCGTGTCTGTTATCTTGTATGCTTCCGGGGGGTGGATCCTTCCCGTGTCCTGGCAATTACCTTTACCAATCAGGCCGCCGGAGAAATCCGGGAGCGTCTCCGGTCTCTGCTTCCGCGAGATACCTCCCCTCCCAGGGTTACGACCTTTCACCAGTGGGCGCTTGACTTCCTCAAGGGCCTGCCAGGACGCGAGGACTTCAACCCGGTGGACGAGGCAGGCGCCAGGGACCTGCTCAGGCAGGCCGCATCCCGCACGAACATGGACCCCAGGGCCTTTTACAGGATGGCCGAAGAAATTTCCCTGGCAAGGCAGCACTGGCCGCTGTCAGCCCTCGAGGAAGACGCGGAACGGGTGCTTGATGAATACGTCTCTCTTTTGAGAAAATACCATCTGTGGGACTATGACGATCTCATTCTTGAGGCGGCCGAAGTCCTCACCGGGGATAAGGACCTGAGGGATCAGGTGCGCGGTTCCCTGCCCCATGTCCTGGTGGACGAGTTTCAGGATGTCAGTCCGGCCCAGTACCGCCTGGTCCGCTGCCTTGCCCAGGCTGCATCGGAAATCACGGTCATAGGGGATCCGGACCAGGCAATATATGGATTCAGGGGGGCAAGCCCTGAGTTTCTCCGGGAATTTCAAAGGGATTTTCATCCGGTCACAACACTCAGGCTCAAGTCCTGTTACCGCTGCCCGCAGGTGGTGTTAGACGCTGCCCAGGGCGTGCTTAACAGGGACAAGGGGCTTGAATCGCGGGTGGGCCAAGGGAAAAAGATAGTCTTCCGCAGCTTCAGGCATCCCTCAGCAGAGGCAGGGTGGGTGGCGGACACCATTGAGAAGACAGCCGGAGGCCTGAGCTTTGACGCCATAAATTTCGGCAGGGCCGGGATGGATGAAACCATGCCCCTTGATTCCATTGCCGTACTTTTCAGGGCCAGGGTTTTGGGAAACGAGGTCTCTGATGCCCTCGCAAGGCGCGGCATCCCCTTCCAGCGGGCGGATCGCAGGGATCCCCTCGCAGAGCTCGGGCTCCTGCCAGCCCATCATCTCCTTGAGGCGGCCAGGGACAGGAACAGGGACTACCATCTCGGCAGGCTGTCCAGGCTGTTAGACAAGGCGAAACATGAACGGATCTGGTTCTTCCTTCAGAGGGTCTCCGGCCTTAACGGTGCGGATCTCCTGGAGGAAACAGCCACCTTCCTTGGCCTGGAGCGGGATTCCGCGCAGATGATGATTTTGAAGCGGTTCGCCTCCGAAGCGGGTGAAGCCGCCTCCCTTGCCCTTTTCTGCCGTAACGAGGCCGATCTTCTGGATATAAAGGTGGAGGCAGTCCGTCTCATGTCCCTGCATGCCGCCAAGGGGCTGGAATTCCCCGTGGTGTTTCTGATCGGGTGTGACCAGGGAATATTGCCATGGGAAGGGGTGCCTGTGGACGAGGAGCAGAGGCTGTTTTACGTCGGGCTTACAAGGGCGGCACGCAGGCTGTATCTCAGCGCCTCGGGCAGGAAGTCTCTTTTGGGCAGGCGCCTTGCCGGCGGATTCAGCCCATTTCTGAGGGCGATCCCCTCACATCTGCTTGAGGAAAAAGAACAAAAGGCTTCAAAATACAGGAAACCGAACAAACCCAGGCAGAGGAGTCTTTTTTGAAAAGCGGTCAGGACCATCGGAGATGTTGAATGTTCACAGGTAAATGGTACATTGCACACAGCCAGTCCGGATAGCTTTTATCTTTATTGCGTATTACGGCCCTGGTCGAGTTGTGTCCGGCTTTCAGCCCGGGAGGCCAGGTTAGGTTATAAAAAGGGGGATAAAATGAAAATAACCCATTCAGAGGTGGAACATGTAGCGGATCTTGCAAGGCTTACCTTTTCCCCGGAGGAGATGGACAGCATTACCGGCCAGCTCAACGACATACTGACATATGTGGCGCAGCTTGAGAAGGTCGAGGCATCCGGCGTGGAGCCGACAACTCATGCCCTGGAAGTGGAAAACGCCTTCAGGGAGGACGAGACCGGGAAGTCCCTGTCCGCGGACGAGGCACTTTCAAACGCACCTGAACGGGAAGACGACACCTTCGTGGTGCCAAGGATCATCTGAGAGGAATATACATGGCAACGCAACACCTTACAGATTTATCCATCCATGAACTGCACGGGCTTTTAACCGGGGGAGAAGTATCCTCTGAGGAGGTTACCAGGGCGTACCTCGCAAGGATTGCCCAGGTGGACCCCAGGGTAAAGGCCTATATCACCGTGACCGAAGAACAGGCCCTGGAACAGGCGAGGGAGGCCGACAGGCGTCTCAGGGAAGGAAGGGACATCACCCCCCTTACAGGGATTCCTCTTGGCATCAAGGACAATATGTGCACCAGGGGAGTGCGCACCACCTGCGCCTCCAGGATACTGGAAAATTTTGTTTCTCCCTATACGGCAACGGTCCTGGAAAAGATAAAAAGGCAGGGGGCGGTCATTCTGGGCAAACTCAACCTGGATGAGTTTGCCATGGGGTCCTCCACGGAGAACTCGGCCTTTTTCCCCACGCATAACCCCTGGGATCTTGAACGGATCCCCGGAGGGTCCAGCGGGGGCTCGGCCGCGGCTACCGCGGCAAGGCTGTGCGCCGGCGCTCTTGGTTCGGACACGGGTGGCTCCATCCGGCAGCCCGCCTCTCACTGCGGCGTTGTGGGAATGAAGCCGACCTATGGCAGGGTTTCCAGATTCGGGCTGGTGGCATTCGCGTCTTCCCTGGATCAGATAGGTCCCCTGGCAAGGGACGTGACAGACTGCGCCATACTTCTGAACGCGGTGTCCGGTTATGATCCCAAGGACTCCACTTCGGTGGACCGTGAGGTTCCCGACTATACTCGCTTCCTGGAAAAGGGTCTTGACGGGTATACCGTGGGGCTTCCGGAGGAATATTTTGTGGAGGGCCTGGACCCTGAGGTGGAGGCCCTTGTCAGGGAAGCCATATCTCAACTGGAAAAACAGGGTGCCAGGGTGGTAAAGGTGAGCGTGCCCCACATGAAATACGCGGTGGCCTGTTATTATATTATTGCCCCGGCCGAGGCAAGCTCCAACCTTGCCAGGTATGACGGGGTCAAATACGGCTTCAGGGCCAGGGGGTACAAGGACCTCATGGAGATGTACAAAAAAACACGGTCCGAGGGGTTCGGCGCGGAGGTAAAGCGCAGGATCATGATCGGGACCTACGCCCTTTCCGCGGGCTATTACGACGCCTACTACAAAAAGGCTTCCCGGGTCCGCACCCTGATCACCAGGGATTTCATGAAGGCGTTTGAAAAATGCGACGTCCTTGCCACCCCGGTGGCCCCGACCGCCGCGTTCAGGATCGGGGAGAAGACGGAGGATCCTCTCCAGATGTATTTGTCTGATATCTTTACTATTGCTACCAATCTCGCGGGCATCCCCGGCATTTCCGTACCCTGCGGTCTGACAGGAGAAGGCCTTCCCGTGGGTCTCCAGCTTATGGCCGGCCATTTTGAGGAACATAAGGCCCTGAGGGCTGCCTACAATCTGGAACAGGCCCTGGGTGCCAGGACATGGCCCGAGGTTTGAGGTAAAAGCCATTGCAGCGCATCCCGCTTAAACTGGCCGCTCCCGGCATGGTAACCGCCAGGGATGTATCCACAGAAGAGGGCCAGGTGCTATGCGGCGCCGGCGTGGAGCTTACACAGGAATTTATTGACCGCCTGGGCCGCATGGGCGTTGCCTCCATTACGGTAGAAGGGCACCCCGTCTGTCTTCCAGGGGAAAAGGGCCTCGGGGAGAGGATCAGGGATCTGGATTACAGGTTTTCAAGGGTCAAAAAAGATCCGGTTCTTCGCGCTCTCATGAAGCTTATTGCCGAATACTGGATAGAAAAGGAACGGGGGCCGCAGCCCCGGGCATAAAAGTTAGCTCATAGGTCATGGGTCATAGCTCATGGTTTAAGAAACAAGGTGATTTTTTGTGACTTCACCTATGAGCCATGAACTATGAACTATTTTCCGAGTAAGTTATTGACAGATGGAACCTGAAGAGGCCAGAAGAGAAGAAATCCGGCAGAAGCTGAAAGATGTCCAGTCCCTGCCTACCCTTCCCCCCATAGTGTCCAAACTGAACGGGATGGTGGAGAAAGAAGACGTCACGGCCGTACAGCTTGGCAGGATCATCGACAAGGACCAGGTGCTCACCAGTAAGCTTCTCAAGATGGTCAATTCCTCCTTTTTCGGGTTCCCGCAGCGGATAAGCACGGTTTCCAGCGCCATCGTGCTCCTGGGCTTCAATGTCATCAAAACCCTTATTGTTACATCGTCCATCTTCGAAACCATGCAGTCTGCCGACATCGGCCTGTGGGAACATTCTCTGGGATGCGCCACAGCCGCGGCCATCCTGGCAAAGAGGCGCCGGGTAAAAAACCCGGAGGAGATATCCACGGCGGGCCTTATCCACGATCTGGGCAAGATTGTGATCCGCGCGGAACTTCCCGAGGAATACGCCCGGATCAAGGAGGTGGTGGAAAGGCAGGAAACATCCACCATGGATGCCGAGATACAGGTGTTGGGGATTGCACATGCCGAGATCGGCTCCTGGCTGGCCCGCAGGTGGAATCTCCCGGCACGCCTGGTTACCCCCATAGAATTTCATCACGATCCATGCAGGGCCAGGGAGTACAGGGATCTTGCGGCTATCGTGCATTTTTCAGACATCCTTGTCCGTGCCATTGGTTTTGGCTCAGGCGGTGATCCATGGGTGCCGCCTCTGGACCATGACGCATGGGAGATTATCAAATTTTCCAGGACGGACATGAGGGAAATCCTGGGTGAGCTTGAAGACAGGCTGGTGGACCTGCAGGATTTTACCATGGAGATTCAGCAATTGGGCTGAATCCGGATAATGCCGGGGGCTTTTTCGCCAAAATGGAAAATAACTTGACTTTGTCCGCCGTTGGCCTATTATCAGAACTCTGTTTAGGTCCATCTTGTTTAAAACTCTAACCCGTTCGGGAACAGCAGCTAAAGCATAATTCCTTTCTGCCCGCCCGCATCTTAACAAAAGGTAAAATTTTTATGTCCATTTCTGATTTTTCTTCCGGTTTCCGGGAGCTGGGTCTGGATGCCACTCCTGTTCTCAAGGCATTGGAAGCGGCAGGTTACACGGCCCCTACTCCGATTCAATTAAAAACCATTCCCCATATGATGTCAGGCAGTGATGTCATCGGTCAGGCTCAGACGGGCACGGGCAAAACCGCCGCCTTTGCGCTGCCGCTCCTTTGCCGCTTAGACAGGCGGGGAAGCAGGCCACAGGTCCTGGTGCTGGCTCCCACCCGTGAGCTGGCGATCCAGGTGGCTGAGGCCTTTCAGGGCTATGCCCGTTTCATGAGGGACGTTAATATCCTGCCCCTTTACGGCGGCCAGGCCTATGATCATCAGCTTCGCCAGTTGCGGCGTGGCGTTCAGATAGTTGTGGGCACGCCCGGCAGGGTAATGGATCACATACGCCGCGGCACGCTCAAGCTGGATGGCCTGCGCACCCTGGTGCTGGATGAGGCCGATGAAATGCTGCGCATGGGGTTTATCAACGACGTCGAGTGGATACTGCAACATACCCCAGAAACCCGGCAGACAGCGCTGTTTTCAGCTACCATGCCGAATGCCATACGCCAGGTGGCCCGGCGCCACCTGCGTCAGCCCGAAGAGATCAGGATCGCGGGACAGGCCGAGACCGCCGTGAATATACGCCAACGCTACTGGCAGGTTAACGGCATCAGAAAGCTCGACGCGCTTACCCGCATACTGGAAGTGGAAGACTTTGAGGCCGTGTTGATTTTTGTCCGAACAAGGGCGGCTACCGTGGAACTGGCACAAAGGCTTTCGGCCAGGGGATATGCCTGCGAGGCCCTCAATGGAGATGTTCCCCAGAGATCCAGGGAAAGGACCGTGGAGAGATTGAAAAGGGGCAATGTGGCCATTCTGGTTGCCACTGATGTCGCTGCCAGGGGGCTGGACGTGGAACGAATCAGCCATGTGGTAAATTATGACATTCCCCATGACACGGAGGCATATATCCACAGGATCGGCCGGACAGGAAGGGCCGGACGGAGCGGAGAGGCGATTCTCTTCGTGACATCAGGAGAGCGGAGAATGCTGAGGACAATCGAACGCGCTACCCGTCAGCCAATCGAACCCATGCGCCTGCCTTCAGCCACGGACGTAAACCAGAAGCGCGTGGCCGATTTCAAGAGGCGCATTGGCAGGGTCCTGGCAGGTAACAGGAATCTGGAGGATTTTTACCGTCTCGTGACAGAATATCAGAGGGAACATGGGGATGACCCACTGCGTATCGCCGCGGCCCTGGCCGTGCTTGTCCAGGGTGATGAACCCATGTTCCTGACAGAAAAGCGACCGGAGCGTTCACACAGTTCAGGCGCAACCGATTACCGGAAACCCGGCCGGGGAAAAAACCGGGCGTCCGGGGAATCCAGGTCCGATCAATCCCGTGTAAAGGTCCGCATGGAGCAGTTCCGGCTGGAGGTCGGAGGCCTGCATGGAATCAAAAAAGGTAATATCGTGGGCGCAATTGCCAACGAGGCGAATATCGAAAGCTGCTACATCGGGCAGATCAGGATTTTTGACACCTTTACAACGGTTTATCTGCCCACCGGCATGCCTGATGAAACCCTGTATATCCTGAAAAGGGCAAAGGTCCTGGGCCATCGCCTGGACATAAAGCGCCAGAAAAAGAACAGGGAAAATCCGGCCCGCGGAACCCGCCGGATAAGGGCCGGTTCCACACCCCGAAACAAGAAGGCCAAAAGGAGAAAAATAGCCTTCAGCTCGTAGTCTGAGGATTATGTCACGGCTCACGGGTGATATAGTTCATGGGTTATGGCCAACGGGCGACGGCTGTTGACATTCACCGGGTCCGGTCGCATTATTCAGGGTAATATGGCAAGAAAATTCACCTCGCTGATTCTTTTCTGGGCCGGCCTGGGGCTTATCCTGAGCAGTGTTGTCCTCTATATAGAGCCCCATGGCAGGGTGGCCTTCTGGTCTCAGTGGCGCCTCTGGGGGCTTGAAAAAACCCAGTGGGACGATATCCATGTGGCCATTGGGGTTCTTTTCGTTATCGCCTTGGTTTTCCATGTCTTTTTTAACTGGAATCCCATAATCAGGTACATGAGGATCAGGACGCCCGGCGGCCTTGGTCTTGTTTCAGCCACTCTCGCGATAACCGTCTTTGTGGCAGCCGGAGCCCTGTTTGGCCTGCCTCCTGTAAAACAGGTGCTGGACCTGGAAAACAGTATAAAAAAATACCAGACAAAGCGTCTTGGTAATCCACCATTCGGACACGCGGAGTTGGCTCCCATTGAAGACCTTGCCAGATTCACAGGGGTAGACCCTGAGGCCGGTCTGGCCAAAATAAGGCAGGCGGGCCTGCATGCAGAATCAATTCGCCAGAACCTGAAGGAAATAGCGCAAATAAACCACACCACCCCCAAAAAGATCTACCGGATCTTTTTGACCGCAAGGGCTTTCCCCCCAGGTGCCGGGCTTCCCGAGGTTCCGCCCCCAGGCATCGGGATGCTGAGCGTAAAGGAGTTTTCAGCAACCTTGGGGATACCCGCGGAAAAAATCGAACGGCTGCTCGCCGGAATGGGCCTGAAAGTTAGGTCCGGAGATGTTTCCCTGAAAGAAATCGCCGTGAAACAGGGCATGACGCCCAGGCAGCTTTACCGGAAAATAAAAAACGGCCTGGAATCAGAAAAAAAGCCGATGCGGTAATCCCCTGAAAATGTTACGCCTGATCACAAACCGGAAGGGAGGAGGCCCTCAACCAGGAAAACAGCCGGGCCTGCCGGCGCTTCTGGTCTGCTGCGCGGCGCTGTTTTTTTCTTCCGGTGTCGCATCTGGCGCAAATATGGTGGATCTTGTGGGCAGGCACGTAGCGGTGCCTGATAATCCCTGTCGTGTGGTGAGCCTGGCGCCCAGTCTTACTGAAATCGTTTTTGCCGTCGGAGCGCAGGACCGGCTGGTGGGAGTGAGCCTTTTCAGCGACTATCCGCCCCGTGTAAAGGCCCTTCCCAAGGTTGGTTCCTACGTTCACCTGGACCTGGAAAGGATTGTGGCCCTGAAACCAGATCTGTGCCTCGCCATCAGGGACGGCAATCCCAGGAAGGCGATAGAGCGGCTGGAGGCATTGGGAATCCCGGTTTATGTGGTGAATCCACGGGACCTGGAAGGTGTTATGAAGACGGTTCTTGCCGTGGGGCGCATTCTCCGGAGTGAGGCAGAGGCGCGATCAGTTGTGGCATCCATGCGGTGGCGTATCCGGGCAGTGAAAAGGAAGCTGGCCGGTGTGAAGCATTGCCCCCGGGTCTTTTTTCAGATCGGCATCTCGCCCATCGTCTCAGTGGGCACCGGCACGTTTGCCAATGAGGTCATCCGTCTGGCGGGCGGGATAAATGTAGCCCGGGGATCCGTGCCCTATCCCAGGTTCAGCGTTGAACAGGTGTTGGGCCTCAGGCCCGATGTGATTTTGATATCCTCCATGGCCCGTGGCCAGATTTTTGAGCGGGTCAAGGCAGGGTGGGAACGCTGGAAGGAAATTCCGGCGGCGGCTGAAGATCGCATTTTCCTGGTGGACTCCGACCTGTTCGATCGTCCCACCCCGCGGCTGGTGGATGGCCTGGAAGTGCTGGCGCGCATTCTTCATCCGGAGGTTTTTCATGGGAGCCCCTGACAATTTGAAAAGGCGCGCGGTCCCTGTGCCCCCTACCACGATACGCCGCATCCTCGGAACGTCCGCGCTGATGTTGATTGTTCTCGTGGCTGCCGTTTTCATGGGGCTCAGCGTTGGTTCCACGGGAACGGTGATGAGTTCCCTTATTGATGTGCTTTCCGGCCGCGCGAGGCTGGACCCTGTAATGGAAACCATCATCTGGGAGCTGCGCTGGCCCCGGGTGCTTCTGGCCATGGAGGTTGGCGGTGCCCTGTCGTTAGGAGGCCTGGTTTTTCAGGCCCTTCTGCGAAATCCCCTGGCCGAGCCATACATTCTGGGAACATCTGGAGGTGCCGCGGTCGGGGCCATCATCGGCATTGCGCTGGGTCTTTCCC
>JALVVK010000013.1 GCA_027023445.1 Deltaproteobacteria bacterium
GCCACCCGCTGATAGCCTGGATAGAAGGCCGGGAGTGCTCCCATGTCACAGGAGCCCTGCACGTTGTTCTGTCCCCTGAGGGGGTTTACTCCAGTGGAGGGCCTTCCCACATTCCCTGTGATCAGGGCAAGGTTGGAGATAGCCGTGACATTGTCCGTCCCGTGGGAATGCTGGGTGATACCCATGGCATAGAGAATGCTCGCGGGAGGGTTTCCGGCAAAGATCCTTGCCGCGGCCACGATATCCCTTACCGGCACACCCGTGACATCTGAAACCCAGCCAGGTTCAAAGTCTGAAAGCGATGCCCTGAAGGCCTCAAAATCCTCGCATCTCCTTCTGATAAATTCCGTGTCCAGGAGGCCTTCATCAAGGATTACGCGCGCCATTCCCATGAGTAACGGCACATCGGTGCCGGGATTGTGCCTCAACCAGATATGGGCGAGCCTGCAAAGCCCGATCTCCCTCGGATCAGCCACTATGAGTTTACATCCGTTATTTATCGCCTTTTTTATCTGGAGAAAGATTACGGGGTGGTTTTCTACTGTATTTGTGCCTATCGCCAGGATACAGGCAGCACCTCCTATTTCCCCGATGGAATTTGTCATCGCGCCGCTTCCGAAGGTGGCTGCCAGGGCAGAGAGCGTTGGGGCGTGACAGAGACGTGCACAATGGTCTATGTTGTTCGTGCCCATTACCGCCCTGACGAATTTCTGGAATACATAGTTTTCTTCATTGGTGCACTTGGCAGAGGACAGGGCCGCGAATTCATTTCCCCTGTACGCAGAAAGCTTTTTAGCGATAAAATCAAGGGCATCTTCCCAGGATACCTCACGAAATGGATCGTCCCGGTCCTCCCGGACGAGCGGGCGCCTGAGGCGGCCTGGATGACGCTGGAACTCAAAGCCGAATCTCCCCTTGACGCACAGGTCACCGTGGTTGGGCGGCTCTCCGGGATCTGCCCTGATCTCGAGAATCACGTCGTGTTTGGTGTGGACCCTGATGTTGCAGCCTGTTCCGCAGTAGGTACAGACACTCCTTGTGGCCTCATCCTCCCCTGGGAATAGGGGCAGAAACACGTGCCTTTTTACAAGGGCGCCCGTGGGACAGGCATCCACACAGGCCCCGCAGGAGACACAACTTTCACCTATGGCGATCGCCTTGTCGGTTATGGTACCGTCTTGTTCCCTGTAGCTGAGTTCAAGCGCCCCGAACTCGCAGCTTCGCTCGCATCTGTGGCATACCACGCATTTGTTCATATCAATCCGGATGGATGGATGGTCGTCTCTTATGGGGTATTGCAACCTGACCGGCGCGTCCTTTGTGTTTATGTTGTGATCTTTTGAAAGCTCCCTGTAGGTACACCTGGAAAGGCCAAGGCAGCCGCACTGCAGGCACCTTTTTGCCTCCCTGATGGCCATTTCCTCGGTAAGGCCCAGCTCTACCTCGTCAAAATCCCCAATCCTGCGCTCAGGGGGCCTGGCGGGCATAACCTCGCCCAGGCGGACGGAATATCCGTCAAAATTGTGCATGTCCATGTCTTCAAACCGCCTGCCCCTGGAGAAGTTGAACCTGGCCTTTTTCTGTCCGACCTGTTCTCCTGTGAGGTGTTGGTGGATCGCCTCCGCGGCCCGTCTGCCAGCGGCCACAGCCTGGATCACGGTACGCGGCCCGCTTGCGACGTCTCCCCCGGCATATACACCCCGCACATTCGTCTTCATGGTGGATGGGTTGGATTTTATGGTCTTTCTCGGAGTAAGCCTGATGGCGGATTCTATCTCTCCATAGCTCTGGAAGGCTGCGTCCCCTTCCTGACCCAGGGCGGAAATCACCGTGTCCACGGTCCACGAAAGCCTTGAGCCAGGCATGGGCACAGGCTGCCTCAGCCCCCTGCTGTCAGGCTCTCCCAGCACCGTGCGCGCGATCTCCACCCTGATGCCCCCCTTCCCGTCGTTTATCCGGAGGGGCATGCTCATGAGGAAGAAGCGGATACCTTCCTTTTCGGCCTCTTCCACATCCCTCTGGGAAGCAGGAAGCTCCACCCTGGACCTGGGATAGATGAGGGTCACGTCCCGGGCTCCCAGTCTCCTGGCACACCTGGCGGCATCCAGCGCTATATCTCCACCGCCTATCACAAGGACCTTTTTACCCACCTCCAGCGGGCGGCCCTCGTTGATTTTCCTCAAGAATTTCAGGCCGTCTATCGCGAGCTCGCCGCCCTCCACCTCCAGGGCCTTTTGCCTGGAGAGTCCCGTGGCGATAAAAACCGCCCCGAAGCCTTGACGCTCAAAAAGATCCTTGATGTTGAAGTCTTCTCCCCAGCGCTTGCCGGTCTTTACGTGGACACCCGTGTTGATGATCCCCTGGATCTCCTTGTCCAGGGGCCTCTTGGGGAGCTTGTAGCCGGGTATGCCGTACCGAAGCATTCCACCCAGCCTATCCGTGGCCTCAAAGATCACCACCTCGTGCCCCAGTTTCCTGAGGTAGTACGATGCTGAGAGCCCGGCGGGGCCACCGCCTATGACAGCAACCCTTTTTCCGGTAGGAGGTGCCGGGGGATCTTCCCTGAAGCCATGCTCCAGGGCGTAGTCCGCCACGAAACGCTTCAGGGAATTTATGGCAACGTGCTCGTCCAGCAGGATCCGGCGGCACCTGGTCTCGCAAAACCGGGGACAGACCCTTCCCACAGAAACAGGCAGGGGGGTCTTTTCCTTAATCAGCCGCAGGGCCGCCTCGTATTCACCCTGTGCGACGAGATTTACGTATCCCTGTACGTTTATGCCCCCGGGGCATGTCAGGTTACACGGGGCGCGGCAATCACCGTAATGGGATGCCGCAAGGGCCTGGAGCCTTTGTCTACGGAATTCTTTAAGCTCCCTGGTGTGCGTGTGCACCACCATGCCGGGCTCGGCCTGGGTGCTGCACGCCCGCACCCTGCCCCTTCCTTCCACCTCCACCACGCATAAAAGACACGGGCGCCTGGACTCCTCCTTACCCGGAAGATGACATAGATGAGGGATCCGGATGCCAGTGTTTTCAGCGGCCTCAAGCACGGTTGTTCCGACGGAGACGATGACTTGCTGATCGTCAATGGTAAGAGAGATCCAGTCCCTTGTCTCCTTACACAAACGCCTTGCCTCCCGGGTCTGTCAGAAGGGATCGGGACGTCGGAACGGACCTGCCCGCGTCGTTTCGCCCCCTTCCCTGAACTATTTTACTCGTCATCTCCTCCAGGAGGAGTGGGAACATTTGCCCCATGACATTCTTCACAATTGTATTGCGCAGTAATTCCGAAATCGGCTGAAGGTATCTCGCCTTCAGTTTCATATTTCCCGTCTTTCCATTTGTTCAGAAGTGTAACGAGGTGATAGGCCACGCTTGCGGTAACCCTTGCGCAGCGGTCTCTTCTTTCGGCGCTCTTCAATGGTTTGTCAGCGGCCTTCATCCATTTCCCCACCGATATATGGCAAAGAGGTGAATTGCTGGTGGTTTTAGGTATCTTTTTCGTAGGAACCCTTGGTTTTTTGGGGACATAAATCGGCAGGGCCGTGTCTCCATACCATTCTAAAATCTCGCAGCCCATGAGCACGCCGTCAGATGCTCCTGTAATCCTGGGACCAATTATGAGGTTTGTAACAAGATTGGCCCCCATGGGTGCTCCACATATAGTTCCCCACCCTGAGACCCCGCCTTCCAGAAACATGAAACCGTCAATGGGGAACGATTTGTATGGGCCTCCCACCTTTTCCCTGAGTTGACTGAACACGCTGCTGATAACCGCTCCGCCACAGAAAATCCTGTACCACTCATGATATGCTATCTCAGCTGTCTGCGTGGGATCTAACTTTACATATGGCCAGGGCCATTTTTCAGTATCCCCACCCTTGGCCTCGGCCTTTGACAGGGGGTTGATGATTTGTCCCAGGACCGCTCCCATCGAAAGCGCACCTGCGCCCGTAATAATTTGCCTTCTTGATAGATTGATGTTGTTAGACATTTTTACCTCCTGTGAAGTGTTTGGGTTAATCCCCGGCATAAAAAACAAGGGTCTCAAGATTATAGATCCGTTATATATGATTGGGAATAACGCTTGTCAAGCTCCACCTTTTGTATTGGGGGACAGACTCAATTCAAGCCGGGTTATGCAACTTGAAGACTGTTTGTGAATAATCAGCAATTAGCTTTTAAGTAACAAGCTGATTTTAAATATAAAAAATCTCCTTTCCTGATAAGGCCAAGCTACCCGGAAACAAGGAAAGGAGATACCGAAAAGGTGACAGAAATATAGCATAAAGATGCCATAGTCGTAAACTAAAGAAGGAGTTTAAAGGTGGAATTTACCAGGACGCCTGCCGCTTTTGCTTCAGTTATATGGTCAGGCTTACTCTGGGAGGAACTGTTTCCCTTGGGACGTAACAGGTTAGTGCGGTTGCTGGTCGGGAAGGTGGAAATCAGGGAAACTTTTCAGGTGGAATGTGAGGAATAGCGGGCCATGTTCGAGTTTACTGCTGGCTGAACGTGGAGACCACATATCGCGCCGATACATGAAAAGGAGTTATGGCTTGACATTTTCCCCTTGACCGGCATAA
>JALVVK010000014.1 GCA_027023445.1 Deltaproteobacteria bacterium
ACGAAAGGGCCCAGTCCGAGGCGGCCACGGGCAAGACCTATGTCAGGTACTGGATGCACAACGGATTCGTGACCATTGACGGGGAAAAGATGTCCAAATCCCTGGGCAACTTCATCACCATTGAGGAGATCCTGCGGAAATACCATCCGGAGACATTAAGGCTTTTCCTGCTGTCCATGCACTACCGCAGCCCGCTCAACTACAGTGAAAAGGCCATGTCAGACGCGGAAACCGCCCTTGCCCGGTGTTACTCTGCCATCTCAGAGGCAAAATCTCTGATCCGTCAGGCCCCTAAAAAGAAACGCCCCCTGTCCGATGTCGCGAAGAATGCCGCGGATATCCTGCGGGCGCTTCCGGAACGTTTCGACCGGGCCATGGACGATGATTTCAACACCGCCATGGCTACAGGCATTCTTTTCGAGGGAGTCAAGGCCATGAACCGCGTTATCCAGGAGGCACGGAAAAAGAATTCCTCCCTGCTTGCCGAGGTCCTTGATCAGGGAATCAGGGCAATGGGCGGGTGCGGAGCGCTGCTTGGAATCTTGAACGAGGACGCGGATACCTTTTTAAGAAACAGGGATCTTAAGGCCATCAGAGAAATGGGCCTTTCCGAGGAATGGATACTGGAGGCGATAGAAAAAAGGACCCTTGCCAGAAAGGAAAAGGACTGGTCCACAGCCGACGCCATAAGAGAGGAGTTGTCAGAAAAGGGCATCATTCTCAGAGACGGTCCGCAGGGCACTACATGGTCCATGAAACAGGACGTATAAACCCTCGTGTTAAACCTTCACGCTAAGTGGTGCTTCGCACCATTAAGCATGAAAATGTTGAATGATAAATGGTCAATTTTAAATTGAGGCAAATAAATTTTTATTAAATTCAGAAAGATATAATAACCTGGCACCTTAATTTAACATTCAGAATTTACCATTTAACATTGTATTTTCAATGCATCTCTGGGAACATTTTGTCTTTTTATTCATTTATGTTTTTGTGTTCCATGATTAATCAAAAGATGCGTTTTCAGATAAAAACATGAGCAGAAACACCGTTTCAGACCTCCTAAAAAAGGGACAAAGACACCAGATGGCCGGCCGCCTGGACGAAGCTGAGCGGGCGTACCGCCGCGCTCTGCGCAAAAGGCCTATCTGTGGAATAGCCTGGAACGGTCTCGGCACGGTCCTTGAGGCGAAAAATCTCAAGAAACAGGCGTTAAATGCCTATGAAAAGGCGGTGAAGGTCAAGGACGCCTATCCCCAGGCCCTGTACAACATTGGCCGGCTGAAGCAGATTTCAGGTGATTTTAACGGCGCGCTTTCCGCCTATCAGAATCTGCTGAAAATTATGCCTGATTTTGGCCCGGCATGGGCTGACCTCGGAAACCTGCTGAGGGAGATGGGAGAGCTTAAAGACGGCCTGATGTGCCTTGAAAAGGGGGCATCTCTCTGCCCTGACAGGCCCTCCGTATTGAACAACCTCGGGGTGGCCCTGGATGAATCAGGCGATACGCAGGGAGCCCTTGCCAGCTTCCGCAAGGCGGCGGATCTCGCACCGGATTACATATCCCCCATGTTCAACATGGCCCAGATATTTCACAGGCAGGGAGATCATGCCAGGGCAGAGGCTCTGTACAGAAAGGTCCTGCGGCTCAATCCCAAAGACAAAAAAGCAGGCTTTCTGCTCCAGTGTATAAAAGGGGAAAATGTGCCGACATCCGCGCCCGCTGAATACGTAAGCCACCTTTTTGACAGTTGCGCCCCTAACTTTGAGGACACCCTGGTAAAAAAATTGGGCTACAGAACTCCCGAGCTGCTTTACAGGGCCATTTCCCCGTATCTGAAGAACGGCATGTCCATCCTGGACCTTGGATGCGGCACCGGCCTTGGCTCTGGATTTTACAGGCCCCACGCAGAATACCTTGCGGGCATGGACATATCTTCCAGAATGCTTTCTCTCGCCGAATCCAAGGGCACATATCACGACCTATGTCTGCGAGACATCAACAGGCCCTGGAATCTTGCCGGAAAATTTGACCTCATATACAGCTGCGACTGCTTTGTGTACATGGGAGACCTGTTTCCTGTTATCTCCCAGGCCGCGCAGCACCTGAACCCTGAAGGCCTGTTGGCCTTCAGCGTGGAGAGGCTTGATGGTGACGCGAATGATGAGAATTTCAGGCTGCTGCCCTCTGGAAGATACGCCCACTCAAGGGCGTACCTGGAAAAACTCCTTAAAGAAGCCGGTTTCCATATACTTTTCATGAAAGAGGCCGTAATAAGAAAGGAAGAGGCGGAACCAGTACAAGGTCTGTTGTCAGGGGCCAGGCGTATTCAGGCTCCCAAGAGTGACCAGGCTGGTCCAAAAACGCCTGCTTCCCGTGAACAGAGCCGTGCCGACCGCTATATATACCCAGGAAACTATGGCCCTGGGCAACGGGCTCGTTCTTAGCATCCGGCCCAGAAATATCATCGCAATGATCAGCACCCATGAACGCAGGGGCTGAAAACCTCCGATACAGCGTGCCTCGCCCTTCCATGACAGGATTCGTCTGACATTCTTGAGCGCCATTTTACCAAGCACGAACCTGCCCTTTAAGAAACCGACAATAACAGCGGTTATTATGATCAAGGATACCTGTATCCAATTACCTGCCAGAGGTATAAGATAATACCCGGCAATAATAAACAGAATCAGCCCGGCACCGCTCCACATGAGGGCTGCCGCCAGCAAATGGCCCTTAGCGGAGAAAGCGGGCTTGTGGGAATGAAGCCACTGAATATACCCCTTATTGATATTCGCATTATCCAACATCGACTCTCCCTGCGCATCACCCGCCTGAGCATTGGCATCCAGCCACCAAACCGCATGGACAGACTCTGTAATCATGCATGTTTCAAAACGGGCAAAATCATAAATATCACGAAGGAATGACCATATAAAAATACATTTTCAATACCAAATACTCAAGGATATTCTGACCTTAACTTTCATGCAAGGTAATGCCTTGCATCCCTGAGCATAAAAATATTGAATGATAAACGGTGAATTGTAAATTATGGCAAACAAATTTTTATTAAATTCATAAAGATATAACAACCAGCATTCTATTTTGAAATTAAGATTTTACCATCTTACATTATATTTTCAATGCACCTTTTGGAACATTTTTTTGTCCATGCATGTCCTTGTATGTCCAAGGCTAATCAAAAAATGCTTTTTCGGATAACCGGACAATATTGTTACATGATCCAGGGTTAATGCCCGGGGTTTTCCCGGCCGATTATTAAAGCATACCAGCCTGCAGCGGCTTATAGCGGACGGAAACAGAAAAAACACGTTTCTTTGTGTCGGCTGACGCAATTTTTTATCCGAATACATACACAGGACAGCTTATGTCAAAATCAAAACTCATTAACCAGGCTAAAAGCATCATTCGGCACCGGCATTACAGCGAAAAAACCGAGCAGGCCTATCTGGACTGGATCAGAAAATTCATGCTTTTCCACAAGAACCGCAACCCCAGAACACTTGAAGCCGATGAGATACGGGCCTTCCTGACCTGGCTTGCGGTAAAGCAGAAAGTAGCCGCATCCACCCAGAACCAGGCACTCAGCGCCATACTTTTTTTATACCGCGAGGTATTAAAAAAAGAGGTGGGACGACTGGATTCTTTTGTAAGGGTAACAAACTCAAAAAAGGTTCCGATTGTACTTACGAAACAGGAAATACGGGCTGTGCTTGACCAGATGCACGGAGAAAAGAAAATCATGGCTGCCCTTATCTATGGTTCAGGTCTGCGTCTCATGGAATGTTTACTTCTTGAGATCCAGGATCTGGATTTTGAAGACCGAAAAATCAGGATAAGGGATAAAAAGGGACACGGGATCAGGCTAACGGTCCTTCCGGATTCTCTGATACCGTTACTAAGGCGGCATATTGAAAAGGTCCAGGCCATGTATGCAGAGGATCGTGCGGAATTCAAGGATGAAGCGCAACCCCCACGATACATTTTCCCCTCATCAAGACGATCAAGGGACCCAGAAACAGGAAAAATAACCCGTCACCACGTGGCTGAATCCGCCTTTCAAAAGGCATTAAAGGCGGCTATTCTTACGGCAGGAATCACAAGGCGGGCAAGCTGCAATACACTGAGACACAGCTTCGCGACCCATCTCCTCGAAGCAGGTTACGACATTCATACTGTCCAGAAACTTCTTGGGCATCAGGACGTAAAAACCACAATGGTCTACATACAGGTGATGAAAAAAAACGGAATCGGGATAAGGAGCCCCCTTGACTGTATGGTTACGGACATAGAATAAGGGTGAAGGACACTGCGAACTTGCCTTAATCCGGCACTTTCGCTATCCTCATAACTGATTGCCGACGATCTTTGACCACACACTTTTGGACACTCAAGTATCATTAGGCTCTGGTTATGCGGATATCAAACTCCAAACTGCTTCACGCCCTGAAGGATGGCCGTTCCATATTTTTTCATGAATTTCTGAAACATCCCTTTCAGATAGGGTCGATAATCCCCAGTTCCCGCTTTCTTGAACGCCGCACTGTGGAGGCCGCCAGGGTTCGCTCAGCAAAAACCATAGTGGAGCTGGGTCCCGGCACAGGGGGAACAACCAGGGCCATACTACGCTCAATGGACCTGAAAGCCAGGCTTCTGTGTATAGAAATCAATCCTACTTTTCATTCCATAGTAAGTCGTATTAAAGACTCCCGCCTGAAAGTACATCTTGGCAGCGCCGTAGAAATGGATAAAATTCTGCATAATTATGAACTGCCTGCACCAGAGGTCATTATCTCAGGCATCCCGTTTTCCACCATGCCCCATACCCTGGGCTCGCAACTGGTTAAGGCCATCGCGTCGGCACTCGCTCCAGGAGGACGCTTTGTAGCCTACCAGGTAAGCAGGCGGATTGCCCGCCTATGCCGTCCTGTGCTGGGTCCCGGACAGGTAAGGGCGGAATTTTTCAACATCCCGCCCATGCGGGTTTACTGCTGGGAGAAAACGTCGGGCAACCGGCCCGAATCTACATGAAAATATTGATAAATAACCTAATTGTTGATATTTGAATACCTGTGGATTATCCGGATGAGGTTCTCTCCACCCGTCGCACTCCTTCCACCTTTCTTATACCGGAAAGTATTCTCCTGAGGTGTTTGCCATCAGCCACCTCCACTATAAACCTGAAGACAGCCCGATGATCCGGATAGGTGGTAACCTTGGCCTCCAGGATATTTGCCTCCTCGGCGCTTATGGCATTACTCACCGAGGCCAGCATACCCTTCTGGTCCACCGTGCTCACCCAGATCTTAACCGGATAGGTCTCGCCCCCTGATACCGCCCAGGTGACCTCGACCTTTCGCTCAGGGTCCAGATTCTGGATATTAGGGCAGTCCTCCCGGTGCACGGTCACCCCCCTGCCCCTTGTTATGTATCCAACCACCTCGTCACCCGGAACCGGGGTGCAGCATCTTCCCAGGTGGACCATTATATCGTCTATACCGTCTATCTGGATAGCCTGCTGGCCCTGGGAGGAAGCCGCCCGGCTCGCCCGCTTTTCCTTTTCAGGCTCAACCCCGGTTTCTATCTCAACCTCACTGGATTCTTTCAAGACCCGTCTTACCAGTTGCAAGGGTGAGACCTTACCGTAACCTACCGCGATAAGCATGTCGTCAACGTCCTTAAAGGAAAAATCCCCGGCGATTTCTTCGGCCTGTTTCTTTAAAAAGTGATTGAAGTCCAGATGGTATTTTCTGAATTCCCTGACACAAAGATCCCTGCCAAGAGAATAAATCTTCTCCCTTTCGGCGATTTTTATCCATTGCCGGATTCGCGCCCTGGCCCTGCTGGTCTTGGCAATCTGCAGCCAATCCCTGCTGGGTGAGTGCTGAGGGGATGTGATAATTTCTACCACGTCCCCGTTCTGAAGCTGGTATTTGAGGGGCACCATACGACCATTGACCTTTGCGCCGGCACAATGATGCCCCACTTCCGTATGGATGGAATAGGCAAAATCCACAGGAGTCGCACCGAGAGGAAACTCCTTGACCTCTCCCCTGGGGGTAAAGACGTAGACCTCGTTCGGGAAAAGATCCATGCGGACGGAATCCAGGAACTCCCGTGGATCCTCCAGCTCCTTCTGCCACTCCATCAGCCGGTTCAGCCATTCGAAGTTCTTCTGCTGTTCCCTGGTGACCACCTGCCCTTCCTTGTACAGCCAGTGGGCTGCTATGCCTTCCGTGGCCACCCGATTCATTTCCTCGGTACGGATCTGGATCTCCATTCGTTCTCCATATGGACCAATCACAGTGGTATGCAGGGACTGGTACATGTTTGCCTTGGGGAGGCTTATATAATCCTTGAACCTCCCGGGAACAGGCTTCCAAAGGGAATGAACGATCCCAAGGGCCTCATAACACTCCTTGGTGGTCTTGAGAATGATCCTGAAGGCGATAAGGTCGTACACCTGATCCAGAGAAACGCTCCTGCGCTTCATTTTCCTGTATATACTGTAAAGGTGTTTCGGCCTGCCAAGCACCCTGCATGAAAGCCCATAGTCATTCATCTTGCGGGCTATAAGCTCCTTCACATCCTCCACATAGGCCTTTCTTTGCCCCAGCCTCTGGTCCACCGTGTCCCTGAGTGCCTTGAATTCGTCAGGATACAGGTACATGAAGGAAAGGTCCTCAAGCTCCCTTTTGATCCGGTCGATACCAAGACGGCTTGCCAGGGGAGCGTAGATATCCAGAGTCTCTCTGGCTATTTTCATCCTCTTGGATTCCTTCTGATATTCGAGGGTACGCATGTTATGCAGCCTGTCGGCTAATTTTACCAGGAGGACCCTGATGTCCTTGGACATGGCAAGGATCATCTTGCGTATGTTTTCCGCCTGCTTCTGTATACGGCTCTGGAAGGTAATCTTGCTCAGCTTGGTAACGCCATCCACAATAAGGGCCACATCCCTGCCAAACATCTCTTCCAGCTCTTCAAGAGTGGCGAGGGTATCCTCCACCGTGTCATGCAGAAGTCCTGCCGCAATACTGGCCGTATCCAGTTTTAACTGTGCGAGGATAAATGCGACGGCAAGGGGATGTGACAGGTAAGGTTCCCCTGAAAGACGCATCTGTCCGGCATGTACCTTGGCGGAATATACATATGCCTTCTCCACAAGGCCTGTATCCGCATCCGGATGATAGGAATGAATCTGCTCGAGTATGTCATTTAAACGAATCATAAGAATGTTTATTTATCGACCCTACCTATGAACAAAGCTCCTTTATCTTATCCGATGCCTGATCTGATGGCACAATAAACACTGTACCATCCGTTCTGGATTTAATTTCAACCTCTCCGCTCTCTTTTATCTTTTTCCCCACGGTAACCCTTATGGGAATCCCTATAAGGTCCGCGTCTTTGAATTTTACCCCTGCCCTCTCCTTCCTGTCATCAATAAGCACATCCAGGCCGCGATCCTCAAGGACGCGGTACAGATTCTCCGCCGCAGAAACCATTTCCCCGTCCTTAATATTTATGATCGTGATTATCACCTGAAAAGGCGCTATGGGCATGGGGAATCTGATACCGTGCTCATCATGATTCTGCTCAATGGCAGCGGCAACGGTTCTGCCGATCCCGATGCCGTAACAACCCATAACCAGAGGCCGCTCCCTGCCCCTGGCATCCAGGAATGTTGCCCCCATAGCCTGGCTGTAGCTGGTGCCAAGTTTGAAGACATGGCCAACCTCGATCCCCTTTTTAAGCTCTATGGGGCCTCCGCACCTCGGGCACGGATCGGCAGGGGTAATGGTCCTCAGATCATAAAGTTCGGGCAGGGGAAGATCCCTGCCCCAGTTGGCCCCCACAAGGTGCGCGTCCTTTCTGTTTGCCCCGACAATAAAATTGGAAAGGGAGCCGACCGCGTAATCGCCCACGACCCTGATATTCCCCGCAAGGCCCACGGGGCCTACAAATCCCACGGGCGCGCCGGTCAGATCCATGACCGTTTTCTCATCTGCCAGCCTTGACTCCTCAACCCCCAGGGCCCTTTTCAGCTTAACTTCGTTCAGATCATGATCCCCACGGACCAGTGCCGCAACAGGACCATCCTCAGTAACAAAAATCAGGGTCTTTATCAGGCGTTCCGGGCCGACATCAAGAAAGGCCGTTACTTCATCAATACGCCGCCTGCCAGGGGTCGCCACCTCCCTCAGCTTTTCCATGGATTCCGCCTTCACAGGCTGTCCCTCGTGCCTGTCCGGAGTCACCGGAGCAAGCTCCACGTTGGCCGCGTAATCACACCTGGTACAGCAGGCCACCGTGTCTTCTCCCGTATCCGCAAGCACCATGAACTCATGGGAGGCATGCCCCCCTATGCTGCCCGTGTCGGCCTCAACGGGCCTGAACTCAAGGCCGCAACGCTCAAAAATGCGGCAGTATGCCTTATACATGGCCTGATAGGTATCATGCAGGCCATCTTCATCCGCGTCAAAGCTGTAGGCATCCTTCATAACAAATTCGCGGCCCCTCATGAGCCCGAACCTCGGACGCCTCTCATCCCTGAACTTGGCCTGGATCTGATACAGATTTATGGGCAGATCTCTGTAGGACCGGATCTCTTTTCGAACCAGGTCTGTGATTACCTCCTCATGCGTGGGCCCCAGGCAGAAATCCCTGTCGTGTCTGTCCTCTAACCGCAGAAGTTCCCTTCCATACTTATTCCAGCGCCCGGTCTCTCGCCACAGCTCTGCCGGCTGCACCATGGGAAGCAGCACCTCCTGGGCGCCGGCCCTGTTCATTTCCTCCCTTACAATGGCCTCCACCCTCCTGAGCGCTCTCAGCCCCATCGGCAGGTATGAATAGATGCCCGAGGCCAGTTTCCTGATCATCCCCGCTCTGAGCATCAACTTGTGCGAAATCACCTCTGCCTCGGCAGGCATTTCCTTCAGGGTAGGCAAAAATAGCTTGGAATATCTCATACAGCCCTCTTATCTCCCTTTTCTTTCCTCTCTCTTACAAGATTTTCAACTTCGTCCCAAAATGTCTGAAGAAGATCTTTTTCCCGGACCTTGCGGACAATCTTTCCATGCCGGAAAATTATTCCTACCCCCTTGCCACCAGCAAGCCCCAAATCGGCCTCCCTGGCCTCGCCAGGGCCGTTCACCACGCAGCCCATAACTGCCAATTTTATTGGAGTATCAATAGCCTGAGCCCTTCTCTCTATCTCTTCCGCAAGAGGAAAAAGATCTATCTCACAACGGCCGCATGTAGGGCAGGAAATTATTTCCGGGCCGCGTTGACGGATTCTTAACGCTCGAAGGATTTCATAGGCCACCCTTACCTCTTCCCTGGGATCCCTGGTCAGAGAAACCCTGAGGGTATCACCAATCCCCCTGCTTAAAAGAATACCCAAGGCAATGGAACTTTTTACCGTTCCGGGAATAAGCCCTCCAGCCTCGGTGACCCCGAGATGCAATGGGAAATCCGATTTTTCAGAAAAAAGCTCGTATGATCGGATGGTGGCAAGGGCATCGGAGGATTTTATCGATACCTTCAGTGCATCATACCCCATATCAGTAATATAGCCCACGTTCCTGAGGGCACTTTCAACCAGCGCCTCCGGAACAGGGCCGCCATACCTGGCAAGTATATCCTTTTCCAGGGACCCGGCATTGACCCCTACCCTTATGGGAACCCCAAGATCCCTGGCACACTTGACCACCCTGGAAAGCCTGTCCTTTCCACCAAGATTGCCCGGATTGATACGAAGCCCGTGGGCCCCGGCCTCCATGGCAGCTACCGCGAGACGCCAGTCAAAATGGATATCAGCGATTAAAGGTATGGAAATTGCTTTCACTATGGACGAAATGACGCGGGCGGCTTCCATATCCGGGACGGCCACCCTGATGATCTCACAACCCACGTCCTCCAGTCCATGTATCTGGGCCACAGTGGCATTGAGATCCCTGGTATCCGTGTTCGTCATGGATTGGACAACCACAGGATGCTCCCCGCCAATCGGGACATTGCCCACCCGGATAACCCTGGTGGGTCTGCGACTTGAAATGTTATATTTATTGGTATTGTTCATGCGTCGCATGATAAAACAAGCTATGAAAACAGGCAATGAGGAGTCCCTGAAATGAAGATATCAGACCTTATTCCAAAAGTAACAGATCAACCAAATGATACGACCCAATGCAGAAACAGAGGGAAAAAGGAGAAAATATCTTTTGCCAATATTCTGCAGCAAACATCTCCATCCACCACGCATGAAACAGGTTCCGTGTTTTCCGCCGCGCCCATGATGAACGCCTCAAACCTCACCCCCACCCAGGACGCGGCCATCTCTGTTGGCCAACAGGCCCTGGACCTTCTCGATCACTGCGGTGGTCTCCTGACAGACTCCGGATTTTCAGGGGATGACCTTGAAACACTGTCACAGGCCATGTCAGAGCAATCCCAACGCCTGGAAAGCATGAGAAATGAACTTGACAAAGATGACCCGCTAAGGGACACTATAGACCGGATAAGGCTCCTCAGCACTGTGGAGGCCATGAAAATCCACAGGGGAGATTACCAGGGCTCATGATCCACGCCCCCTTATCCTAATTTTTATTCCCGGCGGGCGATTTATGTCAGATATTCGTGGACGTATTCTTGTTATAGAGGATGATGGAGAGGTTCTGGACATGCTTGTTGACTACCTCTCTTTTCTTGAATACGAGGTAACTTCAGCAAGGGATGGCCTGGAAGGCCTGAAAAAAATCAAAGAGGGTGGCTTTGATCTGGTCATAACCGACCTTGCAATGCCCCATGTAAGTGGCATAGGAATCATTACGGTCATCAAAAGGGACCATCCTGATATCCCTGTAATAGCCATAACCGGCTATGGCTATTACGCCGAGGAGCTTGCCCAGGAAAAAAAGGCTGACTGTATCATGAGCAAGCCCTTTGAGATCAACGACCTCAAGGAAACCATAGAAAAACTCCTGGAGGATAAATCCTCAGGTGATAGAGGCTGACCGCCATACCCTGCGGATGTCCTGCAATAGCAGCATATTCATGCGCAATTTCCCGCCTTGTTCTGAAGATTTGCACATACCCCGGAAATCTCCTCTTAGCGCCAAACAATTTTTTATTATTTTTTTATTATTTTAATTTAACATTCAGCAGTTACCGTTTCCCATTGTATTTTCACGGTAAACAAGCCTGAACATCTTGCAATTATCCTCTGTGCGAGTGTATAGTCCATGCTACATCAGAAATTCGTTCGGAGCCCCCCTTCAGAGAAGGCATTATGCAGGGCCGGGCTTTCTGTCCGCGCGTTTTCGCGCAACGTCACAACTGCTTACAGTGATGACAGATTCATTTTCATGAGACCTGAACCTTACAGGCAATATATGCCCGATAGATATCATCAATGGAAGAAAAAACAAAAACCTCTGAAAAACGACCTGAAATCTCGGTTGTTGTACCGGTATACAACGAGTCACCCAACCTGAGGCCCCTTACGGACCGTCTGCTTCAATCACTCAGGCCCATAAACCGGGAATTTGAAATTATTCTTGTGGACGACGGGAGCACGGATGACAGCGCTGCCATCCTTAAGGACCTTGCCTCACAGATCAGGGAATTAAGGGCGGTTATTTTCAGGAGAAACTTCGGCCAAAGCGCCGCCATGACAGCAGGATTTGATCACGCGAGAGGCGACATTGTCATCTCCATGGACGGAGATCTTCAGAATGATCCCGCGGACATACCAGCCCTCATAGACAAGTTGGACCAGGGATACGACATGGTACAGGGATGGCGCAAGGACAGGAAAGATCCTTTTTTCTCCAGACGCTTGCCATCCATCCTTGCCAACCGCCTGATAGGCTGCACCACCGGGGTTAAGTTGCACGATTATGGCTGTTCCCTCAAGGCATACAGAAAGGACCTTGCCAAAAATCTGTTGCTTTATGGGGAACTGCATCGTTTTATCCCTGTCCTTGCCAATCTTTTCGGGGCCCGGATAACAGAGATTGTTGTCAACCATCATCCTCGCAAAATGGGTAAAAGCAAGTATGGCATAGGAAGGACCTACAGGGTATTGCTGGATCTCCTGCTCATGCTCTTCTTTCAGAAGTTTGCCACAAGGCCCCTGCAATTCTTCGGGCTTAACGGGGGAATCCTTTTTTGTGCCGGAATGCTGATTGAAGGATATCTGGCAGCCATCAAACTGTTCAAAGGAGTTGAAATCGGAGGCAGACCCCTTCTGATTCTTGGAGCCATTCTTATAATATCAGGCATAATACTGAGCGGAATCGGCCTGTTGGCAGAACTTATAGTCCGCGTCTACTACGAATCTTCAGGAAAACGCATATACTCGGTTCGCGAGGTGCTTGATTGAGTGCCAGATTCAAGGGAGCAGCCAAACTCATTTTACGCGTCGTTGTAAGTATCAGCCTGCTGACTTGGCTGTTTATCGACACTGACCCCAAACTCCTTACAAAGGCATTTCTTGATATCTCTCCAAGAACATGGATTATTGCCTTCCTCATGTATATCATCTCCCAGCTTGTCAGCAGTCTCCGGTGGTTCTGCCTTGCCAGGGGTCTTGATTTTCCCGGAAGACTGCGAACTTATATTGGATATTATTTTGTTGGCATGTACTTTAACCTATTTCTTCCAACCAGCGTGGGAGGAGATTTTCTGAAAATCATGTTTCTTTCAAGGGGGCAGGCAAAAAAGCTACGGGCATCCTTCAGCGTCTTAATGGACAGGCTTCTGGGACTGGCTGCCATGTTCTGCCTGGGATCCCTTGCCACCATACTGTATGAGGACCTGCTTCCCTCCAGATTTTCCTCGGTTCTGCACATCTCCACCGTTGTGTTGCTCATATCCCCGGTGGTTCTGATAAAGATTCACCATCTGATCTCAAAAATATGGCCGGAAATCGCCCTAAGGCTTTCTCCATTGAAAGATCTGTGGCAAAAACCCAAAACCATTTCAGCGGGTTTTTTACTTTCCCTCATATTACAGGCGCTGGTAATGGGCGCAGTGGCTCTGCTGGCAAACGACATGGCCCTTTCACCACACCCTGCCTTTTATTTCGCTGCCTTTCCCCTTGTGGCAGTCCTGACGCTACTACCTATAAGTTTTAATGGAATTGGCATCAGGGAAGGCGGCTTTGTGTACTTTATGGGACTGAAGGGGATAGCCCCTGAAAAGGCGCTGACGCTCAGCCTGGGTTTTTTCGCCATCCAGGTTACTGCCAGCCTCATCGGAGGTCTGGCCTATCTTGCCGGTTTTCATAAAAAAACTCTGGTAGGGCAAAGATGAAACCTTCCTGTGTCACAATGGATAATCCAACCGCACAACAGGAAAAAGAATATCTGTGGCGGCTTTTCATTTTACTGTCAGCAATTCTTATCCTCAGAATAATTCTCATCTGCACATCAGGGCTGGATCTTGCTCCTGACGAGGCATATTACTGGGACTGGTCCAGAAATCTTGACTGGGGATACTATAGCAAACCCCCCATGGTTGCATGGATTATAGGTGCGTCCACAAGGGTGCTTGGGAACACCGTTATGGGAGTAAGGCTGCCGGCCGCCATCCTGTCCACCCTTGCCATCGTCCCTGTTTACCTGTTGACCAAACGGCTGTTCAACCATAAAGCGGGCATGGCCGCGGTGATCCTGACATTGGCCAATCCCGGAGCGTGCCTTCCCGGACTGATTATGACCATTGACGCGCCCCTTCTGTTTTTCTGGTCCGCATCGCTTTACACCCTGTACAGGGCGATTGAAACTCCGGACAGACTCACATGGTGGATCCTTACAGGCCTGGTTACCGGCCTTGGACTACTCAGCAAGCAGACGATGGTTGCATTCTGGGGACTCACAGGCATCTACATCCTTGCAGACCGTCAAAGCCGGTCTCTGCTCGTAAAACCCGGACTGTACCTGGCGGTAGGGATCTTTATTCTATCCATTGTTCCGGATCTTGTCTGGAATTATCATCACCATTGGATTACATTCCAGCATACCGCTCACCACTTCCAGGGAGTGGAAAAGGGCCACGGCATTTCTCTTAATACCTTTTTACGCTTTTTGCTGTCCCAGGCCGGTCTTATATCTCCGGTAACCTATATCTTGATTCTGCTGGTAGGCGGATGGACAATATTTAAATTCAGAAGCATTCTTTACCGGGCCCGCCCTCTGGTTTTTCTTGGCCCCGCAGCCCTGTTTTGTATTTTACTCCTGAGCCTGAGGCAGAAAGTAAACGCCAACTGGCCCGCCCCTTTTTACCTGGCAGCCACTATCATCCTGGGCGCCTGGGCATATGGATTCATACCCAGCCCAAAGGCCATTTCAAACCTGAAAAAGTTATTCTGGCCAGGCGTATGGCTGGGCGCGCTCATGGCGGCGATCCTTTACAGCACCCCATATCTGTTCAACTATACGAACCTGGGTCAAAAAATTCCTGACCCTACCTATCGGCTTAGGGGCTGGAAAGAACTTGGACGGGCCGCGGAACTTCAACTGTCAAAACTCCCGGACAAAGATAAGACTTTTTTTGTGTCTGACAGCAGAAAAGAGGTCAGCGAACTGGCCTTTTACGTCCCTGGAAACCCCAGGGTGTACAAGTGGCCTGGATGCAGGCCACAGATTCGTTCTCAGTATGAAATCTGGCCAGGACCATTAAATAAAAAGGGCTGGAACGCCCTTGTGGTACTCAAGGCAGAGGACCGATTCCCAGAGGGTCTAAAAAAGTGTTTTGAAACAACTACCATGTTAGGGTCAATAGAGATCCCGATAAACAAAAAAAGAAAACGGCACTACACCTTCTATCTCTGTAAAAGGTTGAAGACATGGCCGTCCGTACAACATGATTAATAAACGCCCTGCCCCTGAGAGAGAAAAATGGCTTTCAACATAGTTCAGGTAGACATTAACATTCTAAGGGCGATAAATCACTGGAGAACCCCTTTTTTTGACTGGATCATGCCATGGCTGTCCAACCCGGACATCCTGGTCATCATACTGGTCCCCCTAATCACCTGGCGACTTATCTGCGGCAGGCGCAGAGAAAGATATTTCTGGATTGGGGCCGTATTGGCAGTGATTCTCAGCGACATGATCTGCGCCAGGGTGCTCAAACCCCTTGTCGGAAGACCCCGTCCCTTTACCCAGCTTGACGGAATCTATGTGCTTAAAAACGGTTGGGTCCTGACCACCCCTGAGATGAGAGCACACTGGAGTTCGAGCTTATCCTGGCCTTCGTGCCATGCGGTTAACATGTGGACCGCCGCCGGATTTACCCTGAAATTCCATCGCATGTGGGGATATTTTCTTTGTGTTATCGCAACATTGGTCTGTTATTCCAGGCTGTACTTAGGGGTTCATTACCCGACTGACGTAATTGGAGGCGGCCTGTTAGGCATCCTCTTTGGCTGGTCCGCCGCACGACTTACCGGGCTTCTTGCAGACCTTGACAGGCGTGGAAACACCGGCGCCAAGCACCCTTGAGGCATTTCCCATGTTTACCGATATCTCAAGATAATCCGAGCTTCCCACAAGCGCCGCCAGGGATCCTGGAGACACATCAGCATATGTTTTTGTCATAGGCACTCTGTGGCCCATAATTTCTACTACCGCCTGTTCAGAAGAAAGATGCGATTCGTGGATATTTGTGACAAGGTTTCCGAACCTGTCAACATATATTACCCGGCCGCACACCCCCCAATCGTAAACCTGGACCCCTGTCCGAAGATTCAACACAGGATCGGCCACAGGTCTTCCAAATGATCCGGGATGATGCCCCAGGCTCAACCTTGCGGCCACGGGGGCAAATATGTCCCTGGCATGAAAGGTGTTGCTCACAGGGGTCCTGAAGACAGTGCGGTCAACAACTTCCCAGCACGAATGCGGTTCAGCGTCCCTGATCAGCCATGAGAGGATTCCATTGTCAGGTGCCACGAAAAACCTGCTGTCCCTGCGTAATACAAGCACCCTTCTGTCCGTTCCCACTCCCGGGTCAACAACTGCCATAAAAACCGTTCCTTCCGGGAAATATTGAAACGATGAGGCGAGGACAAAAGCCCCTCCGGAAATATCCTGTGGGGCTATTCCGTGACTGAGATCAACTATGCGCGCACGTGGATTGATGGAAAGGATAACTCCCTTGACAATCCCTACATAGGGATCATCAAGCCCAAAATCCGTCAACAGCGCAAGAACCGGATGATGTAACCGCATAATGGATATATATACCCGTGCTGCAATCAGGGCAAATGACTCATGGAACCAGGAAAAAGAAAAGGGTCCTTGCGGACCCTTTTCAGTTGGGGGAGGAGAGGAGGAGGTTTAGCCTAAATCCTTCAGAATATCCGTCAACATGCCCTGGGCCACCTTCTCAGGATCAACCTGGTAGGTTCCCTGCTGGATCTGATCCTTTATGGCATTAACCTTGGCCGCCCGTTCAGGATCCTGAACCTGGAGGGCCGCATTGAGCTTTGACATAAGCCTGGACTCTGATGAAATCTCCACTTTGTCAGCAGAACGGGCCTTATCCGAGCCCTGAACGCCATTTTGCTGCTGTTGTTGCTGCTGGATCTGGGCGGCCTGGGCCTTACTCGTATAAGCCTCAAGTTGTATTCTCTGATTCGGATCTGAAATCTTCATAGCCTGTCACTCCTGACCATATTCTCTATCTAAATTAGCCGATTCCACCGCTGAACACATTCGTCTGATAAGATTTTCTGAATCCTGTGAACTCAGAACACGTACTACTTCTCCCTTATCGGCATCTATTACCCTGAACTTGAAACCGTTTTTAAGATCCTGATCAGGAAGTATGTCAAAATTCCCTCCAAGTTCCTTGTTCAGGCGTTCCACAATCCTCGGGCTGAGATCCGGCCCTGCGTTATTGCCTCTCACCCGCGAGATAATATCGGACGCAATACGCTCGGTGATTTGACGCTGTTTTGCCTCAGCCGATATGGTTATGACATCAGGTGTACTGGATTTTGCTACAGAGGAAGACCGGAGGCGTGTTATACCTTTACGGCCTATCCTTTGGCCATATGCACGAATAACATTCTGTATCTGATATGACGCTATATTCATAACCCCTGATGCCCTGTTGTTTTATTATTATGTTCGGCCGAAGCAGGTTATAACTTAAATTTCGGCACTCAGGGCACCAGAGGTGCGTTAACTATAAAGATTACTTAACAGAATCAGCAAGTTTTGCCCCAGGCTTAAACTTTGCGACCTTCTTGGCCGGAATCTCTATCGGTTTGCCCGTCTGGGGATTGCGCCCTGTGCGCGCCTTACGCTCTGAAGTAAAAAAGGTGCCAAAACCAACCAATACCACCTTATCTCCCTGGCCCAGGGCCTCTGTAACCGCGTCCGTAAATCCATTAAGTGCCCTGTCAGCCGCACTTTTTGTAATTCCGGCTGCCTGAGCCATCTTTTCTACCAGTTCACTTTTGTTCATAACTACCCTCCCTGTTTTGTTATTTTACTCTATCATTATAAGTGTGTTGAACAAACATGCCCCGGTCAATGGCAACCAGACAAATCCAATTGATTGACCTATCGGCATATTACATTTTTTCACTGAACAACCCTCGTCTATAAGACGAGGGGTTCAAGAGGGGTCGATTTCAAATCGACTGTCGTCTACCACTGGTTCACCCTCTTGTTCCTGAATATATTGCTGGATCATTTCATCCGTAATATTGC